>JAFQBF010000137.1 GCA_017416735.1 Bacteroidaceae bacterium
CTGCAGAATGGCAGCCAAACACACCCTTGCAAAAATACAGGGATCTATTACCGGACAAATGGAAGAGGGGATAATTTTATATTATCAGCCCCGATTTATTCATGGGTGAGAATCGTGGAGACGCTTACTTAGTAGGTGTTACCGAGATTCTTCCTCCCTTCGGTCGTCTGAATGACAAGTATGAGGATGTTCAGGCGGGAACGGCATTGCAAGCCCTTCATATTCAAGACGTCTGAACTTCCTGAAGGTATGAAACCAGTTTTGTTCGAAATGCGTTATAGAGCTTCCGGCGAAAGCTTAGTAACGAATCGCAATAAGCTTATAGAGCTTCCGCCGGAAGCTTTAGGGGGGATTGCACAAATAGTTTATTGAGGGAATTGTTGAAGAAGAGTTTGGAATTCTTCTTCAACTTTCGGTGCCATAAATAGTTTGTTTGCAAAGAATGCTTAGAAAAAGCCACGCTTCACGAACTTTTCTTGAAGCCAAACGTTCTTCTTTCACAAACAGCCTAAGGTACCATAGGAAGTTTTTATAATCATCTAAAAAAGATAAATGTTATGAAGAAACTGATTCCTCTGCTATTGGCGGTGTTCGCTTTCACCGCCTGCGAAAAAGACGCCGACACGGATAAGCTGGACAACAAGTTCGTGGTCTATACCAATTACGACAAGAGTGCGGATTTCAAGCAATTCAGCACTTATTATGTGCCCGACAGCATCCTCATCATCGGCGACAAAGACAAACAGGAGTATTGGAAAGATGCCAATGCCCAACGCATCATCGACACCTATGTGTTCAATATGGACAACCGGGGCTATACCCGTGTAACCGAACGCGATGAAGCCGACCTCGGCTTGCAAATCAGTTACGTCAAGAACACGTATGTATTTACCGACTATGGTTATCCCGAATGGTGGTGGGGTTATCCGGGCTATTGGGATGTACCTTATTGGGGAAACTGGGGCGGAGGCTGGTATTATCCGTATGCCGTGAGCTATGCTTACAGCACCGGCTCGTTCCTTACCGAACTGCTGAACCTGGAAGCTCCGCAAGGTCAGAAAGAAAAGCTCCCCATCCTGTGGACTGCCTATATGAGCGGTATGTTGAGCGGTTCGACCGAAGTCAATGTAGAGCTGGCCACACAGGCCGTCTCGCAAGCGTTCAGCCAATCCTCTTATTTGACCAACAAGTAAAAGACGGTTAGAGTATTAATCATAAAAAAAAGAATGATATGAAAACAAAGAGACATATCCCGTGGAAGGTGCTCGCAATCATCGCCATTGCCCTGACCTTCACCCTGCCAAGCCGTGCACAAACCAGTGACGCGTTCTACTCCAACATCGACTGGCAATTCAATTTTCCTATCAGCAACAGCTTTGCCGACAAAGCCAGCGGATGGGGGATGAACATTGAAGGAGGTTATTACTTGACCGAGAACTTCGCCATCGGCGGATTCCTGGCTTACCATAGCAACCACAAATACATTCCGCGACAGACCATTTCACTGGGCGACAACAGCTCACTGAACACCGACCAGCAGCACACGCTTTTCCAGATGCCGTTCGGTGTGACAGGCCGATACACCTTCAACCGTGAAGGTGTGTTCCAACCGTACATCAGCGTCAAGGCCGGCCCGCAATATGCCCGGCTGAAGACAACGTTCAATGCTTTTGCCAACGACGACAACACCTGGGGATTCTACATTTCGCCCGAAATCGGGATGAACATCTTCCCCTGGGTATATCGTCCCGGCATCCACGTAGCGGCCTATTACAGCTATGCCACCAACAAAGGCAGCGTATTGACATACGGCGAAGACGGTATGAGCAACTTCGGCCTCCGTGTCGGGGTGGCTTTCTAAACAGCAAAAGGCGGTTGCCCTACAACAAGAGCAACCGCCTTCATTCCTTTAATTGGCCATCTCTGAAATGAACTTGATACGAACCAGACGGATTTCGTCTTCCGTATAGTCATCGCCAAGCTCGTCCATCGCATCATCAATCTTGTCGGTAGTCGATTCCTTGAAATAGTCATAGATGTCGAGCATATGGTCTTCATCCATAATTTCTTCCAGGAAGTAATCGATGTTCAGACGGGTTCCCGAATAGACGATGGCTTCCACTTCGTCCAACAATTCGCTAAAATCCAAGCCCTTCGACAAGGCGATGTCATCCAATGCCACCTTACGGTCGATAGCCTGAATGATGGAAACCTTGATTTTCGACTTGTTGGCTACCGTACGTACACGAAGGTCTTCCGGACGTTCTATTTCGTTTTCTTCGCAATGCTTCTTGATAAGCTGGCAGAACTCCTGGCCGTAGCGCTTTGCCTTGCCTGCGCCCACCCCCGGAATGTTCTGCAACTCTTCCAATGTAACCGGATAAGTAGTGGCCATTGCTTCCAACGACGGGTCCTGGAAGATGACGTAAGGCGGCACATCCAGTTTCTTAGACATCTTCTTGCGCAAATCCTTCAGCATCGAGAAGAGAGCCGGGTCAACCGCACAGCTGCCGCCACCCCGTACCGGTGCTTCGTTTTCTTCATCCTCATCGAAGTCCGTATCTTCCACTATCTTGAACGATACCGGCTTTTTCAAGAACTTCTGACCGGCAGCCGTCACCTTCAGCAAACCGTAGTTTTCAACGTCCTTACTCAAATATCCTGCAATCAACGCCTGACGGATGACCGCATTCCACATCTTGTCATCTTCACCCTCACCCGAGCCGAATACTTCCAGCTCTTCATGTCTGTGGGCAAGCACTTCCGAAGTTTCCTTACCCAACAGCACATCAATAATATGATCTGATTTAA
>JAFQBF010000150.1 GCA_017416735.1 Bacteroidaceae bacterium
CGTTGGAAGGTGCGCAGCTCTTCTTCGTTAAGTTTGTTTTCGTTTATTTTATAGATGTAGGTCAGTACGCTGTCTGTTTTTCCGGCATCATAATGTGCCTCTGCTTGTTTCAGCCACTCGGAATCCCGATGGGTGGAAGTGCAAGCGGTGAAAAATAAGAGAGCGAGGAAGAAGAGAGAGGATTTCATAGTCTTATTAAAATAGGTGGTGGGCGTTCATCATGTTTTTAGGCACGGATTACACGGATAAAATCAATGGATACATACACTAAAAAACGTGTTAATCCGCATAATCCGTACCTAAAAAAGTGGATGCGTATTTTAACACATCCACCACTGTTAGAGCTATTGGTTGTTGTCTTTATTTCGCAAAGCTTACCGCACGTGTTTCACGGATGACGGTAATCTTCACTTGTCCAGGATAAGTCATTTCATCCTGAATCTTCTTGGCGATATCCGCAGAGAGACTTTCTGTCTGCTTGTCGTCAATCTTGTCGGCACCCACGATGACACGAAGTTCGCGGCCTGCCTGGATGGCATAAGTCTTGGTGACACCCGGATAAGACATTGCTAATTGTTCGAGGTCGTTGAGGCGCTTGATGTAAGCTTCCACAATTTCACGGCGGGCACCTGGACGGGCACCAGAGATGGCATCGCACACTTGCACAATCGGAGCCAGGAGGCTGGTCATTTCCACTTCATCGTGGTGAGCACCGATGGCATTGCAGATGTCTGCCTTTTCCTTATACTTTTCTGCCAACTTCATACCATATAATGCGTGTGGCAATTCGTTTTCTTCATCGGGCACCTTACCGATGTCGTGCAACAAACCGGCACGTTTGGCCTTCTTCGGGTTCAAGCCGAGTTCCGATGCCATCACCGCACAGAGGTTGGCTGTTTCGCGGGCATGCTGCAACAGGTTCTGTCCATACGATGAACGGTATTTCATCTTACCGATGATGCGGATGAGTTCAGGATGCAAGCCGTGGATACCCAAGTCGATGGTGGTGCGCTTACCGGTTTCAATGATTTCTTCTTCCACTTGCTTCTTTACCTTGGCCACCACTTCTTCGATGCGGGCCGGGTGGATACGTCCGTCGGTTACGAGCTGATGCAAAGCCAAGCGGGCTATTTCACGGCGCACGGGGTCGAAAGCCGAAAGCACGATGGCTTCCGGAGTATCGTCAACAACGATTTCTACACCGGTTGCAGCTTCGAGGGCACGGATGTTACGGCCTTCGCGACCGATGATGCGTCCCTTGATTTCATCCGAATCAATGTGGAAAACAGTTACCGAGTTTTCGATGGCTGTTTCAGTAGCCACACGCTGGATAGATTGAATAACGATGCGCTTGGCTTCACGGTTAGCGGTCATCTTGGCATCGTCCATAATGTCGTTGATGTACGAAGCCGCTTCCGTCTTGGCTTCTTCCTTCAGCGAGTCAATGAGGCGTTCTTTGGCTTCTTCTGCCGAGAGGCCTGAGATGGCTTCCAGCTTTTCACGTTCTTGTGCGTGGAGTACCTCCAGTTCTTCTTTCTTCTTGTCCCATTCCAGCTTCTTCTGGTCAACGATGGCGATTTGTGCTTCCAGGTTTTCCTTGATGGCTTCGGCTTCGTTGCGCTTGCGCTGCACTTCGTCCTGCTTCTGGTTGAGCACCATTTCACGTTGCTTCAACTTGTTTTCTGCTTGCTGAATCTTCTGATTGCGCAAGGCCACTTCCTTTTCCAAATCTGCTTTCTTGTTCAGGAACTTTTCTTTCACTTCAAGAAGCTTGTTCTTCTTGATTACTTCGGCTTCGGTTTCTGCCTCCTTGATGATGTTGTCATACTTTGTTTTCAGACCATATCTGAAGAAGAGGTATGACAGGCCGGCACCCACGGCGAAGCATACTGCTGGTATTGCTATTGTTAATCCCATTGTTATAAATTTTATATAAATAAAAAACGCACCGCCTTTCCGTCAAGAACACTTCTCTTGCCAGCAAAGGTTGTGCGTGAATTTCCTTAATCACTGATGGTTGGTAAGTTCGTTATTCCTTACCTATATAGTTATCCAACTCCTTGGTCAGCTCTTCCAGTTTTTTCAGATACGGTTGTGTATCATTACGGTCTTTCATAGACATCAGGTTGAAGGCTAACTCCAATGCAGCCATGGCCCAATGGTTGTTTGCACCCAATTCGGGTTTCCAGCTGCGGTATTTGTTTAACGTCTTATCTATCAGCTTGGCTGCATCCCGGTAAAGTTGTTCATCTTCCCGATGAATGTTCAACGGGTATCGTTGGCAGTCAATCAGCAAATTGATTTTCATCATTTTATCGTCCATAGCTCACTCTTTTATTCATTCAATAAAGCGATGCATCTGTCGATTTCACGCACAAGGCTCGACAATCGTTGCTTGGTGTCCTTAATGTCCTTGTCATACAGGCTGATTGTCCGGGCCATTTTCAAGTCGGTGTATCGGGCTTCCAATTCTTTTCGGCTCTGTTCCAGTTGCTTGATTTCATCGTCCTTTTGTATAAGGAGTTGCTTCAAGTTGGCATTTTCCTGCTTTAAATCTTCGTGCAGAAACATGAAATGCCTTAATTTTCCTTCGAAGGAACTGATGAGCTTTCTGTCTTCTTCCGTCATTTTACACCAAATTCTACACAAATATAGAAGATTGGAATCAAATCTGAAAATATTTCCGAAAGAATTTAAGAAAAAACTGCAAAATTTCTTCTTTCGCTTTATTTCAAAGTCTTGTACGAGAGGATGTGTACGCTGATGCCGATGGCAAGCAGGATAAACATGGCTTTTATCCAAATCTGTTCGCTGATGCTTATGGCACAATAGGTTAGGGTAATCCATACCATGGATACGGAGACGATTTTGGCACGTAAGGGGATGGCCTTGTGTTCGCGGAAGTTGCGGATGTAGCTTCCGAGGTGCTTTTGGTTGATGAGCCACAAGTAGAGCTTTTCTGAACTTCGCACATAGAGTGCGGCGGCCAAAAGCAGGAGAGGGGTGGTGGGGAGCAAGGGCAAGAAGATGCCGATGACGCCCAATGCCAATGATATGCTGCCTAAAATGATGAGTAGATATTTCATGTCTGTCTCTTTTAAGATGAAAAAAGTGGATGTACTGATGCACATCCACTTTCTTTCGCACGGGAAGAGAGGCTCGAACTCCCGACACTCGGTTTTGGAGACCGATGCTCTACCAACTGAGCTATTCCCGTGTTTGCGGGTGCAAAAGTAGAGTATTTATTTGAATTGTGCAAATGTTTTTTCGTTTATTTTATGGTGATTATTGGCAGAGAATCCCTAAGTCTTTGAGCATAAACCGATAAGCGGATGCTTTTTTCTCTATGTTTAGCGGGTAGGCACGACTGGAAGAGGGCATTCGATAGAGACGGAGTGTCCTGTCTTCGAACAGGAAGGGGCAGCTTTCGCCTACTTTCGGTTCTTCGACTTCTATCTGGCTGCGGATGATGTCCGTGGCCTTCTGACCGGTGGTGACGATGGCTTGGCATTGGGGAAGTTGTTTCAGAAGCAGACGGATGTCGGTGGGCTCCACTACTTCCAAGAACTTGTCGGAAGCATTGTCCTGGAGGCGGCGGACTGACGAGGCAGTATCGTAGAGGGCAATTCCCTTCTCGGTGAGGAATTCAATCAATCCCTCCTTGTCGAAAGCTTTCTTTCCCGGCAAAAGGAAGTGTTCCTTGTTGTCAAAGAAGATGAGACCGAAGATGCGCCACATGTCGTTTTGCAGGTTGGGGTAAAAGAAATCCATGCTCCAACGTTTCTTTTGTGGAGGGAAACTGCCCAACATCAATAGCTTGGCATTGGCGGGCAGAAAGGGTTCCAGGGGATGTTCTTCGATGGGAAGGAAAGGGGTGCTCATGGATAGGATGAATCGTGAAGGCGTTTACATAAAAACGTGAAGGCGTTTTAAAAATATGCGAAGGCGTTTTTGAATTTGGCCTTCGCATATCGTATGGTTTCTTTTATTCCTTCGGCTTCGGTTCCTTCTTGGCCAGGAGTACGATGTTGTAAACGTATTCGTTGATCCAAGGTTCGGAGTATCCAAGGGCGTGTTGGTATTTGCGGATGGCTACGCAGGTCTTGTGTACGCTTTCGTCCTTCCAGCTCGGTTTGGTCAGGATGTCGTGAACAGTCTTTTCGGTCATGCCACGAAGGAGTTTCTTGAATACCCCCGGCATACGGAATTTCCATTGCATCAAGTTGCCGATAAGCATCATCAAGTCTTGGCTGAAGCCTTGGAACATAAAGAGATAGGTCTTTACGTCGTTGATGTTTCTCACGTTCTTCTTGATGGAAGCATCGATTTCCTTGAAGAAGCCGTCGGGCAAACCATAGATTTCGACCAGCATTTTCTTGCACTTTGACTTTTCGGCGATGCCCAACTTGTTGTTTTGGGTAGGCACTTTCAAGGTGCGCTTGAAGACTGCCATATCCGGCAGGAAGTTGATGTTGGTGATACCGATGTTGGTGGCCATTACAGCTTGGTAATATACGCGGATGAGGGTCATGAAGTCTTCCATGCCACCTACGCGCGGTGTTTCTTCTTCGGCTTGTTTCTTGCCGAACAGTTTGGAGAATATGCTCATTTCTTTTCTTGTTTTTAATTAATGGCGCAAATATAATGAAAATATTGTTACCAGCATTCAATATCTTGCTGAATATCTTTCATTTTATCTTTCGTGAATGTAGGTTCCTTGATGCCTTGTCGCTTCTGTTCGCGGTAGTCTTCCAACAACCGGAAGGCATATTTGCCCAAAAGGACGATGGCGATGAGGTTGCAGATGGTCATCAGTGCCATACATACGTCGGCCAAGCTCCATACCAAGTCAAGGCTTGCCAATGCACCGAACATTACCATGGCACCGGTCGTCAATCGGAAAATAGTCATAATCAACTTATTGTGTGTGATGTATCGCAAATTGGCTTCCCCATAATAATAGTTTCCGATGACGCTGCTGAAGGCAAAGAACAGGATAGCAATGGCAACAAATGTGCTTCCTCCGCTACCGATTTGGGTATCCAGTGCCATTTGAGTGAGTTGCACACCGTTAATTTCACCTCCCAAGGGTACTCCGCTGAACAAGATGATGAAAGCCGTGCAGGTACAGATGACCAAGGTGTCCGAAAATACACCTAATGCCTGAATCAATCCTTGTTTCACGGGGTGGGTAACATCGGCCGTAGCAGCTACGTTCGGTGCCGAACCCATACCGGCTTCGTTGCTGAACAATCCACGTTTGATGCCTTGCATCAAGGCAGCTCCGATTCCGCCACCCAAGGCTTGCTCCCAACCGAATGCGCTGCTCACAATCAGTTTGAATACGGCAGGAATTTGGGTGAAGTTTATGCCGACGATGACAAGGGCCAACAGGATGTAACCCAAAGCCATTACCGGTACGATGATGCTACTTACTTTCGCAATGCGCTGAATGCCACCGAAGATAACCATCAGTGTCAGGACGGTAAGGATGATGCCCATCAGTGTATGGTCCACTTGGAATGCCTGTTCGAAGGCAGCACAGATGGTATTGCTCTGCACGGTATTGAACGCAAAGGCGAAGGTGAAGATGATGAGGATGGCAAAAAGAATGCCCATCCAAGGCTTCTTCAATCCTTTCTTCATATAATAGGCAGGACCGCCGATGTAGGATGTCTTCCCGTGTACCTTATATAATTGGGCAAGGGTCGATTCGATGAAGGCGCTGCTTGAACCTAATAAGGCAATCAGCCACATCCAGAAGACGGCTCCTGGTCCTCCTACGGTAATGGCGGTAGCTACACCTGCCAGATTGCCTGTACCCACACGGCTGGCGAGGGATACCATAAATGCCTGAAAGGAGGAAATGTGATGCTCTTTGCCTTCACCCTTGCTGGTGGATTCGCCCAACAGACGGAGCATTTCGCCCAACATGCGGAATTGCACAAATCGGGTCTTGATGGTAAACCATACGGCACACCCCAAGAGCATGATGATGAGGATGTATGTCCAGAGGACGTCGTTGATGGAAGTTATCCATTGAGTCATTGTTTCCATTGTTCTTATTCTTCGTTGAGTTTAAAGTAAAATTTATGTCCTTGAAAAACGGTTTCTACCAATCCGAAGCGGATGAAGTCGGCCAGAAGGTTGCAGGTTGTCGGTCGGCTTGCCTTGCATCGTTTACAACACTGGTTGAGGGTGAGAAGTTCGTGCTCCTTCAGGATACTCAGCAGATTCTGTTCCTTTTCGGTGAAGGTCAGCAAGGTTCCTCTCTCCTTCTTGGTGTGTTGCCACACTTTCAGGTGGACAGGTGTTGCCAGAATGTTCTCGTCTTTGATGCGGATGTAGGCTTTAGGCCTGTTTTCTTCATCCAAAGCATAGATGGGTTTGGACGATGCCTCGGCAATACATACTTCGAGTATGGTTCTTCCTTCGGCTATGTAGGTTTTTGTTTCTGGTTCTATAGCGGGTTGGCAATACATGGAGGCTGCTGCTTCTATCATATAGATTTCCTCTTCCGAGCGAACTCCGGCTATCTTCCCGTTGTCCTTGATGCCTACCAACAGGCGTCCTCCTCCGGTATTTGCGAAAGCGGAGAGGCTTCGTGCGATTTTTCTGGCATCAGAAATCTCAAATTTGAAATCCTGATGCTCGTGTTCTCCTTCGGAGGCCAGCTTTTGTATGTATTGTGTATCTGTCTGCATTTTCATCATGGCGCAAAGGTAAGAAAAAATAAAAAAGGTAGCTCATCTCAAACTACCTTTTCTGTTTTTTTAATTGCATCTTTTGTTCGTCATAATGTCGAGCACCAGTTTGTCTGTTTCGTTCATGCCTTGCGAGCCGATACGGGTGAGGTTACGGATACTGCGATCCACATCGTCGTCGATGATACCTTCTACCGAGGTTACGCACTTGCCTTCCATGGCAAGGATGGCCGAGAGAACCGCTGTAGATACACCGCTGGTGAGCTTCAAGGCACAACTTGGCTTGGCACCGTCGCAAATCATACCGGTGATGTTGGCAATCATGTTCTTGACGGCATAGGTCACTTGCTCGTAGTTGCCACCCATCAGATAGGTGATGCCACAACTGGATCCGGTAGCTGCTACCACGCATCCACACAAGGCCGAGAGGCGACCGAGGCTCTGCTTGATGTAAATCACAGTGAGGTGGCTGAGCACCAACGCACGGATGAGTTCTTCTTCGCTCTTATGGTTGTCTTCGGCATAAACCACTACCGGAAGGGTGGCGGTGATGCCTTGGTTACCGCTTCCCGAGTTGCTCATCACCGGAATCATGGCACCTGCCATACGGGCATCGCAAGCTGCCGAGGTGTACGAAAGGATGTGGGTGAAGGTATTGTCGCCCATCATCAGGTTTTCGTTCTTCTTGCTGTTCAGTGTCTTGCCCAGCTGGTGACCGTAGTTGCCCTTGAAGGAACGTTCGGCAGCCTTCTTGTTCAAGTTACGGGTTTCGAGGATGAACTTCAGTTCGTCTACCGGAGATTCCATGGCAAAGTCGTACACCTTGCGGAGAGTGAGTTCCACATCTTCTGTAGAGGCATCGCTGGAAGCATTTGTCTGCTTGTTCACGAGCACTTCTTCGCCACGGGCCACATACACAAAGTTAGTATGTCCACCGCTGATGATGGCGGTAGCTTTCTTTCCTTCGGCTTCGCAGATGATTTCGATATAGAGCTTTTCTTCGATACCGTACTTCAAGCCGATGTTGATGGCTTGTGCGTCAATCAGCTTCTTGCCTTCTTCCACGGCTTCGGGAGTACTGTCCTTCAATACTTCCAACTGGTATTCGCTCTTGCCGATGAGGGCACCGAGGGCGATGGCGATAGGAAG
>JAFQBF010000151.1 GCA_017416735.1 Bacteroidaceae bacterium
CGAACTTTAAGGAAGGTTTGTCCGTGCTTGAGTACTTTATTTCTACTCACGGTGCCCGTAAGGGTTTGGCGGATACCGCTTTGAAGACTGCCGATGCTGGTTACTTGACTCGTCGTCTTGTGGACGTATCGCATGATGTGATCATTAATGAAGAAGATTGTGGCACATTGCGTGGTTTGGTTTGTACAGCGTTGAAGAATAACGATGACGTTATTGCAACCTTGTACGAACGTATCCTTGGCCGTGTGTCTGTACACGATATCATCCATCCGACAACAGGTAAGTTGATTGTTGCAGGTGGTGAAGAAATTACTGAAGCTATCGCACAGGAAATCGAAGATTCACCGATTGAAAGCGTAGAAATTCGCTCTGTATTGACTTGTGAATCAAAGAAGGGTGTTTGTGCGAAATGTTATGGCCGTAACTTGGCCACCAGCCGTATGGTTCAGAAGGGTGAAGCTGTCGGCGTAATCGCTGCTCAGTCTATCGGTGAACCAGGTACTCAGTTGACACTTCGTACCTTCCACGCAGGGGGTACTGCAGGTAACATCGCTGCCAATGCCAGCATCGTTGCTAAGAACAACGCTCGTCTGGAATTCGAAGAACTCCGTACCGTTGATTCTATCGACGAAATGGGCGAAGCCGTGAAGATTGTAGTAGGTCGTTTGGCTGAATTGCGTTTTGTGGATGTAAATACCGGTATTGTTCTTTCTACCCACAATGTTCCTTATGGCTCTAAGCTTTATGCATCGGATGGCGAAGTGGTAGAAAAGGGTAAGCTTATCGCTAAGTGGGACCCGTTCAATGCTGTTATCGTTACAGAAGCTGCGGGTAAGATTGACTTCGAAGCAATGATTGAAAACGTGACTTACAAGGCTGATGTCGACGATGCTACAGGTTTGCGTGAAATCATTATCATCGAATCAAAGGATAGAACTAAGGTTCCATCGGCTCACATCAATACAGAAGATGGCAACCCGATTCGTACTTATAACTTCCCGGTAGGTGGTCACGTAGTTGTTGAAAACGGTCAGACTGTAAAGGCTGGTGACATCCTCGTGAAGATTCCACGTGCCGTAGGTAAGGCAGGCGATATCACCGGTGGTCTTCCACGTGTGACTGAATTGTTCGAAGCCCGTAACCCGTCCAATCCGGCGGTGGTATCGGAAATCGACGGTGAAATCACGATGGGTAAGATCAAGCGTGGTAACCGCGAAATCGTGGTAACATCGAAGACCGGAGAAGTCAAGAAGTACTTGGTGAACTTGTCCAAGCAAATCCTTGTACAAGAAAACGACTATGTTCGTGCAGGTACTCCGTTGTCTGACGGTGCCATCACTCCGGCCGACATCTTGGCGATTAAGGGTCCTACTGCCGTACAGGAATATATCGTGAACGAAGTTCAGGACGTATATCGTCTGCAGGGTGTGAAGATCAATGACAAGCACTTCGAGATTATCGTACGCCAGATGATGCGTAAGGTTGAGATCAACGAGCCGGGTGATACCCGCTTCCTTGAGCAGCAGGTTGTTGATAAACTTGACTTCATGGAAGAGAACGACCGTATTTGGGGCAAGAAGGTTGTTGTCGATGCTGGTGACAGTGAGACACTTCATGCCGGTCAGATTGTGACTGCCCGTAAGTTGCGTGACGAGAACTCATTGCTGAAGCGTCGTGACCTTCGTCCTGTTCAGGTACGTGATGCTGTGCCCGCTACATCTACTCAGATTCTTCAAGGTATCACACGTGCCGCATTGCAGACCAGCTCGTTCATGTCTGCTGCTTCATTCCAGGAGACCACTAAGGTGCTCAACGATGCAGCCATCAATGGTAAGGTTGACTACCTCGAAGGTATGAAGGAGAACGTTATCTGCGGACACCTTATTCCTGCCGGTACAGGTCAGCGTGAATTCGATAAGATTATCGTTGGTTCTCGTGAGGAGTACGACCGCATCTTGGCCAATCGCAAGAATGTATTAGATTATAGCGAAGTAGAGTAAAATCTCTATCGAGAAATAGCAAGTGTGTAAGAGCGATGCCCCTTTCGTGGGGCACCGCTCTTACTTTTTTATGTCTATAGTTCATCACCCTTAGAATCTGTCATAAACAGCCTACGGGCATTCCTTGGAAACCCGACACCAGTCCTACTGAAATCTATCAGGTGTCCGCCTTGATTCTATCAGCTGAAAGGATTCCGACTATCAGCTGAAAGAATTTCCTCGGACACGTGATAGATTTTCGGGGGATTCCCATACATTCCGTGTTTTCTTAATAATATTTAAAAGAAAGGGTAGAAATGTTCATTCTATCGCTTTTATTTTGTTTCTTTGCAATATCAAAATGATATCATAAATATATTGCTCAATAAAGAGAATAAAAGCTGTATATTATTAACTTAACAAAATATGACTATGAACGGAAAAGAATTTGATTTTGCAGGGATGAAGCTGAATGGCTTTGCCATGCTTTTTGTGAACTTGGCCTTGATGGCTATTGGGATTGCCATGATTGTTTGGGGCATCAATGCAGAGATGTTTGCTTATGCTTTAGTGGGAATCTTGTCATTGGTGCTCACCTTCTTCTTGTGGCCGGGCTTCTTCATGCTGGAGCCGAACGAGGCTGTGGTGATGCTTTTCTTCGGAAAGTATCGCGGTACGTTCAAGGATACGGGTTACTTTTGGGTGAATCCCTTCCTTAGCAGAAAGAAATTGTCGATGCGTGCCCGTAACCTCAATGCCGACCCTATCAAGGTGAATGACAAGGTTGGAAATCCTGTGCTTATCGGCCTCGTGCTGGTGTGGAAACTGAAGGATGCCTACAAGGCGATGTTCGAAATTGACTCGCAGACCATGGCGGCCAACACACAAGGCACTACCATCGGTGCTTCGGTAGCCAGCCGCATGAATGCCTTCGAAGATTTTGTGAAGGTTCAGAGTGATGCCGCCCTTCGTCAGGTAGCCGGTCTGTATGCCTATGATGATACAGACAACAATAGCGACGAACTGACCCTTCGCTCAGGAGGTGATGAGGTGAACGAGCAGTTGGTTCAGAAGTTGAACGAACGTCTGGCCATTGCCGGTATGGAGGTGGTGGAAGCCCGCATCAACTACCTGGCATACGCTCCCGAGATTGCTGCCGTAATGCTCCGTCGTCAGCAGGCGAGTGCCATCATTATGGCTCGTGAAAAGATTGTAGAGGGTGCTGTGTCCATGGTGAAGATGGCATTGGACAAACTCTCTACCGAAGAAATCGTAGAGCTGGACGAAGAGAAGAAAGCTGCCATGGTGAGCAACTTGCTGGTTGTCCTCTGTGCCGACGAATCGGCCCAGCCTGTTGTAAATGCAGGAACATTGAATCATTGATAAAATGAAGAACGAAGAATGAAGAACGAAGAATCCGATAGTCTGTACATTAAGTTTCTTCACTCTTCGTTCTTCACTCTTCACTTTTCGATTATCACTCGTAGCTGAATAATTTGTGAAAAAAGAATCTACCACCAAGAGTTTTGTGCTTCGCATAGATGCCGACACCATGAATGCCATTGAAGCATGGGCTGCCGATGAGTTCCGCTCCACCAACGGCCAGCTCCAATGGATTATAGCCGAGGCACTCCGCAAAAGTGGGCGGTTGAAGAAAAAGAAGAAAACAGAAAATAATGAAGACCAGAAGTAGAACTGTAAAGCC
>JAFQBF010000015.1 GCA_017416735.1 Bacteroidaceae bacterium
CCGTGAAGAAGAAAAAGCTGTTTGAGCGTAGCGAGTTCTTTTTCTTTAGGGAAAGAGTGAAAATTTTAGCTTCGGAACGGGAGCCGGCGAATTTTCTTTTTGTTTCGTTTTTCTTTTGTTCGGGCAAAAGAAAAATGAAAGAGCACCCACAAAATGAAAGAACACTACAGCTTACTCATAAACTTCTCCTTATCCACCACAAACCGCACGTGTACCGCCTCACCGATGATGCCCTTGCTGTCTTCCGCCTTGATTTCAAAAGTCAGTTTCCGGCCCTCTATCGCCGTAAGCACCGCCGTAGCCCGAACCGTTTCCTCCACGGGCGAAGGCTTCACGTGCGAAGTATTCATCATCGCACCCACCGTGGTCGAGCCCTCGGGCAGATGATTGGCCACGGCCAGCATCGCCGCATTTTCCATCAACGCCACCATCGCCGGTGTAGCGAAAACGTGCAAGTCACCACTACCCATCACGGCGGCTACGTGGTCTTTCGAAACCACCAAGGTTGAAGTATAAGTCAATCCTGTTTCCATAATCTTACCATATTAAAGCAACAAAGTTACACGTTTTTTCTTGTCTGATAAGAATATTTTCATTTATTTTGCGACAAAATTGACAAGATTATGAAAAAAATATTATTTATATTGACATTTGCTTGCAGCATAATAACCTTGCAGGCACAAAATGCGAACCTTAGAAAATCAGTGGAAGACGGCATCAAGACCAGTATCCAGCAAACCGAAAACCGCGAGTGGAAGGAAGCCTTCGCCACTTGCCGCGCCTTGGATGGGATGATAGCCGTAGAAGAACAGAAAACCAAGAAGGCAGCTCCCGAATTGCACTATCTGGTCAGCAAAGAACGTTTGCGTATGTATATGCGCTTGTCGAACAAGCAGAAAGAATGTAAGGAACAACTCGCAAAAATGGAAGACTGGGCGGAAAAGGCCAACTCCAATGAAGTAAGCGAAGACCTGTTGATGAGCAAAGCGGGATATTATCAGAAGTTCGGAATGAACGACAAGAGCCTTCAATGCTACAAGGAACTGGTGCAACGCCGTTCGAAAGGACAGGACGAACAAGGCGTGGACAAATGTTTCCAGGATATGCTTGCCCAATCGAAGACCAACAAGAACGCATCGCTCACCCGTGCCCTCGAACGCCTCTACACCAACTGGCAAGACTCCATCAAGGCCGTAAAGGCCGCTCAGGAATTGAAATTGTTGCAAGATGAATATGCAGCTTCACAAAACACTTTGGAAGAAAAGGAAAGCAAAATCAGCACCCAGAAGGGCACCATCATCTTCCTTTGCATCCTGGTGGTTGCCTTGGCCGGTGGATTGCTGTTCTTCATCGGCATTATGCTGAAGAATATCCGCCAAATCAAGAAACTGAAAAAGAGCCTCAGCATAGCTAATGAAAACAATGAATCGAAAAGCCGTTTCATCAACAAGATAGGTGCGCAGATGGCCCCATCGCTCGATGCCATCGAAGCCGGTCAGGTGAAGCCTCACATCAAAGGGCTGAAGGAGCTTATGGCCCACATCCAAACCTATATGGAGTTGGAAAGCAACCGCGAATCGCTTTATGAAATGAAAGATATGAACATCAACGCCTTGTGCGAAAGCATCCTGAACAAGGCCAAGGAAGCCTTCCGACCGGATGTAGAGGCCGTGCTGAACGTGCCACGCGTAAATGTCCGCACCAATGCCGAAGCCTTGGAGAATGTCTTGTTGTACCTCCTCGGCAATGCCGCAAAGCATACTGAATCGGGCAAGATTAGCCTTGAATTCAAGAAGCGTAGTGCTCATTCGGGACAATTCATTGTGACCGACACCGGCATCGGCATCCCCGAAGAAAAGCGTGCCAACCTGTTCAAGCCTTTCGCCGAAGTACAGGATTTGACCAAGGGTGACGGCCTCGGATTACCTACTTGCAGCCTCATCGCTTACAAGCTCAATGGTACCCTCCGTTTGGATGATGAATACAAGAAGGGTACACGATTCATTTTGGAATTGCGGTCGTGATCAATTTTAGGCACGGATTTCACGGATTTAATTGATGTTGGCATACACTAAAAACCGTGTTAATCCGTGTAATCCGTGCCTAAAAGACATTTACTCTCGACGTTTAAACCACCGTTCTTCCAAAGTCTGCATCACCTCATACCAATTCGGGATATAGAGCGTAGCCACCACCGTATTCACCAACATACCGAAGACTACCGCAGCACCCAATGCTACCCGACTTCCCGCACCGGCACCCGTAGCAAAGAGCAACGGCATTACCCCCAACACGAAGGTAAACGAGGTCATCAGAATCGGACGGAGACGCACGCTTCCTGCCTCGAAAGCCGCCTCACGGATGGAATTGCCCGCCTTGCGATAATCGCGTGCAAACTCCACAATCAAGATACCGTTCTTGGCCGAAAGGGCTATCAAAAGAATGATACCTATTTGCGTATAGATACTCACCGGCTCTCCCATCAGCCAACAACCCAACATCGCCCCGAGAATGGCAATCGGCAAGCCCATCACCGCAGCTACGGGACTTGTCCAACTCTCGTACTGAGCCGCCAACACCAAGTAAGCCACGAGCAAAGCCATCACCAAAACAATCGTCGTTGAGCCACTGGCCTTCGTTTCCTGATAAGCCACGGATGTCCACTCATAGCCAAACTCATTGCCTAATTGATTCTTGATTAAACTACCCACCGCCTCGATGGTTTCTCCCGAACTGCTTCCCGGTGGCGTATTGGCCGTAACGGAAGCCGACTGATACATATTGTATCGGCTCACCTGATCCATACCCAACACTTGTTCCACCTGCATAAAAGTATGGAACGGTACCATCTCACCCTTCGAATTTTCCACGCTCAACTTCAGCACATCGTCGATGTATTTCTGGGCATTCTCACCGGCACCCAACTTCACCTGATAGATGCGTCCGAACTCTACGAAATCATTGACATACGCCTGTCCCAAATAATAAGACAAAGTCGCAAACACCTGATTCAAGTTCAAGTCCATCAGCTGCACCTTGTCACGATTGATGTTCAAATAGAATTGAGGCACATCGGCTTGATACATACTGCTGAGCGAAGCAATGACCGGCTCCGTGCGATATTCCGCCAACAAGGTATTGACCGCCTTCTGCAATTCTTCCGCACCCAGCGACTTCCGGTCTTCCAACTCAAACTGGAGTCCGCCCGTGGCTCCCAAACCAGGAATAACCGGAGGAATGATGCCGAACACCTGAGCCTCCTGCACCAAGGCATAGGCTTCCCGATTGAAACGGTTCACCACCGCTTGTGCCGAATGTTCCTTTCCCGGACGCTCCTTCCAGTTCTTCAATACCACAAAGTACGTTGCCGCATTGGGAAGCTCACCTCCACCCATCACACTGAATCCGTTCACGCCCAAGAAGGTCTTGATTTCGGGATATTGCTTCAAGATGGCATCAATCTGCCTGCCCACCGCCTCGGTTCTTTCCAAAGAAGATGCCGCCGGAAGTTGGACGGACACCACGAAATAGCCATCGTCTTCCTCGGGCATAAAAGTGGTGGGCCACTTCACGAAAAGCAGGAAGGCGATGACGGAAAGCACCACAAACGAACCGATAGCCATCACGGGACGAGCCAACAACCACTTGACCGAATGATTGAAGGTTCGTTGCATCCAATCATTGAATC
>JAFQBF010000016.1 GCA_017416735.1 Bacteroidaceae bacterium
GCCGATGGTAACGCTGACCAAGACTTTCGACATCACCCACATCCATAAGGCAAGCAAGAAAAGACACATCAAACTGAATGCACTCCTCTGTTGGTGCATCGGCAATGCAGCCAGTCAAGTGGAAGAATTTTATATGTTGCCCATTGAAGGCAAGATGTACCAATTCGATAGCATCGCCATCAACGTCATCGTCAACAACCGAAAAGGCGGCATCAACTCTTGCGACATCCCATATACTCATGACTTCAATCGTTTCTATGAAGATTACCTCCGATTGACACAATCTGTTTCGGAGTCATGTGAAAGCACTTTCATCGAAGATGCGATGATTATCGGCACCTCGGCAGTAGTAGCAACCGAACTCGATTGCATTGTCAACCAATACACCGACAAGTTTCTCAACCCGATGGTGATGTGGGGAAAGTATCGTCAATCGTGGTTCAAGACCACCTTACCCATCTCGTTCCAGTTTCATCATGTACAGATGGACGGAGGTCATGCTGCCCGATTCTTGGATATTCTTCAGAAGGAGATGAATGCGATTTAAATAGTTTTTTGACCGAACTCTTGAAGAAGAAAATAAAATTCTTCAGCAAGAGTTTAGAAAACATCCTTCAAAAAATCAGCGACATCCAACTCATTGATTCCCAGGATCGATTTCTGATTTTTTCATCTGATTTTTCCATTTTCAAAAAATCAGCCACCCTCTCATCACTGATTTTTCTGAAAGCTAAAAATCAGACAAAAAAGTCAGAAAAGCGCATTGAGAACCAACACTTTAACACCCTCTGTTTTTTTTGAAGGATGTTTTCAGCACTTTTATTTTTCGAGGCCTTGACGAAAACGCCTTCGCGAAATAAAAATTCGCCTTCGCGTTTTTATTTTTCGCGAAGGCGAATTTTATATGACAAGCTCAAGGACTTACATTCTATTCTTCTGGCTTTCACCCGCACCTGTTCCTTTGTACTTGCTTCGTGTAGTATTGAACTTGTAACGGAGTGTAAGCGAAACTTGTCGGTGCATCACTTGTGTATTTTGCATCACCCGAATGCCACTGTAAACCGTAGCGACTTGTTTCGGGTTAAAGATGTTGTACGCTTGAAGCTGCAACGTCAATTTATCCTTTAAGAAACTTTTATAAAGTGATGCGTTCAAATCAAACATGTCATCGGCCAAATAAATATTGTTCTGATATCCCTTGGTTGTCCAACTTCCATTCACATCCAGAAGGAAGCCTTTCGGCAATTTAAAGTTATTTCTGAACGTGACACTTCCAATCGGTGAGTCAAATTGTTCTTTTCCTTGCGGAGTCTCTCCCTCGTACCACTGCTTCTGTATCGCCAAGCCCAATTGAGGAGTCCAACATCCGATGGTCGGACTAATGTTGACAGCAGCCACAAGTTTGTCGTATGCAGGACAATTCTGTAGCGTGAGCAAACCAATGGTAGGGTCATCGTCTGAGTATGCTACCGTTTGATTAGTAATATCATCCTTCACATGCGAATATCCAACATACAGATTCATCCATTTATAGGAAGCTCCTAAGGTGACATTGTGTGTAATGGATGGCATCAAGAAGGGATTACCCTTGTCGTACATGTATCGGTTCACATAAAAAGTACTACTTCTGAGTTGGTGATACGAAGGGCGACTGATGTCACTTGCATATCCTAATTGCACTTGGATATCCTTTATCGGAAAACTGAGCATAATGGACGGGAACAAATTGCTATAATCCTTGCTTTGCTCGTCCACAAACTTCCCTGCATCGTAGTAATCGAATCCTACGTGTTCATAGCGAAGACCAACTTGCACCTGCATCTGATTGAAAGCCTTGGCATATTCCACAAAAGCAGAAGTAGCTCCTTCCTTAATCATCGCCTCATCGTTCGTGATAATTCCTTCCGGATTCAAGTAGGTGGTGTTACGCTTATTATGTGAATATTCTGCTCCGAAAGAAAGATTACCCTTTACAAACGGACGCGAAAGTACCAATTTAGTTGCATAAAGTTCATTTTTCTTCGTGTCAATAGTGGTCACACTACGGTCTTCCGCTTCATTCACTCCTTCCATTACATTTTCTTTGGCGACCTGTGTGTTCTTTGTATCACTCCAAAGCCCATCGGCATTGAAATCAATACTCCAATTCCTCACTTTACCATTATAATAGAAATTGGTCCGATGATGAGTTTCAGGTTCATCTATTGTATTAATACTATGAAGATCTTCATACAATTGGTCCTCGCAATATGTTTGGGCAAACTGATTGGCAATCCAAAGATAGTCAGGCACTCTCTCATAATTATAACGGGCACCGATGGAATGTTTTTCGTTGAACTGATAGTTCAATGTTAAAGTTGTTTCTATATTTTTACTTTTAGCTTTTTGGTCGGTAAGGTCCAAGTCTTGTCGCCATTGCTTATCCAAATGAGTATCTATCACGAACGTTTGATCGTTACCATTGTGATAACTACCGGCCATTAACATTGCGGACAAATCAAAGCCGTTCTTCCGATAATTCAAGTTCAGTTGGTCATAAGCCGACCATCCGTATTCATCGTAATGCCGTACCAAAGATCTATTGTCGAAGCCGAAGCCTTCGCCCGCCACCTTCTTGGTGAAGATGCGGACAACTGCCTTGACCGAAGCATCATATCGAGCACCGGGATTGGAAACGACTTCTACCGACTTTATATTGTCGGACGACAATTGATCCAACTCCTGCTGATTCCTTACTTTACGACCGTTGATGTAGATTTCGGGCGTACCTCTACCAAATACGGTTACAGCACCATTTTGAGCCGTTACATTGGGAATCTTATCCAACAGATTCTCTGCCGTACCTGCTTTTTCCAAGACGGTACCACTTACGGTTGTCACCATAGCATCGCCCTTCGCCTGGGTTTTCGGCAAATACCCTTTCACCACCACTTCGCCTAGTAATTGAGCATCCGGTAGCAATTGAATTTCCCCTAAATTATTTTGGATTATTTTTTTAACAACGGAAGTATATCCCACGAACGAGAAGTTTATCAGTTTTGCCTTTTCGTGCAGGAGAAGTTCAAACTTACCGTCCAAATCGGTGGTAGTTCCAGCCAAGAACACCGAATCTTCCGTTTGTAGAATTACATTTGCATAAGCCAAAGGCTCGTTCTTTTCGTCAATGACTTTTCCCGTCAGATTTTGTGCGTGAGTAAATACGGCTCCTAACAATAACCCTACAAGAGCCAGACACATTCTTTTCATCATTTGTACTGAATTTTTGTTTTTATTAATTTTTATTTTACCTTCTATTATATATACACGAAGCGTGGTACTGCCGTGCCACGTCTAAGTTGAAGGTCGTAGGAAAAACCTGAGATACAGATATGGGGGTAGCAGCCCACGCTATATGCGTGAGAACCACTATGCCACTCTCGTATCTCGATTGAAAGTTTCCTACGTTTTCAACTTACAAGACAGCATAACGCTTCACTAATTATCAAAAAAAACGGTCGAAGAGGTTTTCCCTCTCCGCACAATCTTTATCGGGACAAAGATAGCCGTTTTACCTTACAGAGTAAAAAAACAAGCCTATTTTTTACCCTACAAGGTAAAAAATAGGCTCAAAATTCATCCTTATAAGGTAAAATCACCCGTTACGGCTGACTCTCTCCTTCAATGAATTGCTCCAAGAACATGTTCTCACCATCGAACACGGCATACGAGAACTCATGAATCCAATCGCCCAGGATGAGGATGCGCGAAGTACGGCTCAACATCAAGTCGAGCATGATGTGACGATGTCCATAGATGAAGAAGTTGATGTCGGGATGCGTCTTCAAGTATTCCTTCGTA
>JAFQBF010000152.1 GCA_017416735.1 Bacteroidaceae bacterium
AAAACCTCCGGTGCAGGCTTGCTTGCCACCTCTTCGCTGATGTCCATCCCGATGTTGGGATGTGGCGAAGCTCCTAATGTGAACACAAAAACCGCTCTTGGAAGCGGTCACTTGATATTGCGTTTCAAGCCTTACGAACTGAAATTGAAACACTCCTTCAACTTGGCGAAGTCCAGCCGTACCACTACACCGGACGTACAGGTAGAACTGGAATACGATGGCATCATCGGTTATGGTGAGGCCTCCATGCCTCCTTATTTGGGAGAGAGCGTGGAAAGCGTGACCAAGTTCTTGTCATCGTTGGATTTGGCTCAGTTCACCGATCCCTTCCGCATCGATGATATCTTGTCGTATGTAGACGGTGTCGCTCCAGCCAATCGTGCCGCCAAGGCTTCCGTCGACATCGCTTTGCATGACCTCCTCGGTAAGATTATGGGACAGCCTTGGTACAAGATTTGGGGCTTGTCACCCGAAAAGATTCACCCGACTTCTTACACCATCAGCAACGGTACACCGGAAGAAGTGCAGGAAAAGATCAAGGAATCGGAACGTTTCCGTGTATTGAAGGTGAAGATGGGTGTGCCGGGCGATAAGGAATTGGTAGAGACCATCCGTAAGGCAACCGACCGTCCGCTTTGTGTGGATGCCAATCAGGGCTGGAAGAGCAAGGAAGAAGCTTTGGAAATGTGTCATTGGTTGAAGGAACGTGGTTGTATCTTCGTAGAGCAACCGCTCGACAAGGAATGGATGGATGAGACTGCTTGGTTAAGAGAACGTAGTCCGCTTCCTATCATTGCTGATGAGGCTTTCCAACGTCTTCCGGATATCTTGCGCTTCCAGGGTATATATGATGGAATTAACATCAAGCTTATGAAGAGTACCGGTTTACACGAAGCTTACAAGATGGCTATCTTGGCCCGTTCGTTGGGCATGAAGGTGATGCTTGGCTGTATGACCGAAACCTCTTGTGGTATTGCTGCAGCTGCCCAGTTGTCTCCGATGGTCGATTGGACCGACCTCGATGGCAATGTATTGATTGCTAACGATCGTTTTGAAGGTTTGATTTTTGAAGATGGTAAGGTGATACCGGCCGACCGTTCAGGTCTCGGTGTATCGCTCATCAAGGGAATGGAATAAGTTGGAATGTTTGTGCCGCAAGTTATGCGGTAACAGGTTCAGAAAGGGGAGAGTGTGATGAAATCTATTTCACGCTTTCCCCCTTCATATTATAAAAGAAGTCGAGGGGGATGATATGTGGGTGTGCATTCTATGTTTTATTTGTATGAAAACATAGAATGCACACCCACGTTGTCTTACTGATAATAGATGCCGATGTAGTTTTTGTTTGACCCGGGTAAAGAAAGCTCTTGACTTAGGTGAAGAGGGCTTTTAACCTTGGTGAAGAGCACTCTTCACTCAAGTGAAGAGGTAAAAATATCTGCTGTTTTTTTATCGAATGGATGCGATGAAGTATATCAATAATGAACTCGTTATCTCTCAAATCTCTTCAAATCTTATCAAAAACAAGAAAAAAACTCCTTTTTACTTGCAAGTTCCATAAAAAGTGCTTAAATTTGCAGCGCAATTAAGGATGGTTCCGTAGCTCAGCTGGATAGAGCAACGCCCTTCTAAGGCGTGGGTCTTGCGTTCGAATCGCAACGGAATCACTTAGATAATATGAAAGTCAGGCAATTACGTTTTTGTAGTTGCCTTTCTTTTTTTATCGTTTATAGTCTCCCGATATCTTTCGTGTAGTATATTAATCTAAAGATTGATTCATTTACTTGATTTTTTGGTTGTAAACTTCAACGCGTCCTAAAATGTCTCTCACAAAATTATAGGTTTCACGTCCGCGGAAATATCCGTTCTTACAAACCGGGTCGTTGAAGTATTCTTCGCTGCTTTTCAAAAGGATATATACATCTACGTTGTCGTTCCAAACATATTTGTTCTTCCCATATTTTTCGGCTAAAGCCATTGCGTCAAATATGTGTCCGATACCGGCATTGTATGCACCGAGCACAAATTTCATTCTTTCTTCAGGGTCAGTCACTTTGCTAAATGAACGGGATAGTAGAGCCAGGTATTTGGTGGCGGCTTTGATGTTTTCTTCAGCATGGAAATCCTTTCCTTCAGGAACTCCCATAGCACGGGCAGTACGCGGCATCATTTGCATCAATCCTCTGGCACCTACCCATGATACAGCGGTAGAGTCAAAGTTTGATTCGTTATAAGCGAGTGATGCTATCACTTTCCAATCCCAACCTACTTCCGGAGCATATTTTTTGAACAGATGGTCAAAGTGGGATATCTTGCCGTCTTTGACGGAGAGAATAGGCCCGTGAGGAAGGCGCTTGCTGTTCTCGAAATACTTCTTGGTGCTGGCTTTATAAGCTGGTGAAGTGGCATTGTTCTTGTGCCATTCGTTAGCAGCTTCGGCCAACAATGGGGAGGTCTTACGGACGGCCCAGGATGCGCGTTGGTCGAAACTGACAGGTAAACTTACGTTCAAATTGGTATAATAAGTTTTGTTGAGCTTGGCTAAGTCGTTGTCACTGAAGGCATAGTCGATGGTGCCGTTGGAAACCTGCATAATCAGGTCTTCGTGTGAGATGCTGTCGTTGGTGACTTTGTGGATACGGATGCCTCCGCCCAGTTCATCGTTCAGATTTGCCAATCGGTTGAAGTGCTTTCCCGGCTTTGCATAAACATCCTTGCCAATCAGTTCTGTTACATCAGTCAGTGCCGGTTGCTTTTTGGTGTCTTTCCGTTGCACCAATACTTGATGGGTGACGATGTCTTCACCACAAAAGGTTACACTGTCCTTGAATTCTTTTGTGACGGGTAGGGGATAAGCGATGAGGTCGCCTTCTCCACGAAGAAGCTTCTTCACCAGTTCCTGAGTACTGTGTGCCGTTTCTATTTTCAGTTTTAAACCGAGGGATTGGGCGAATTGCTTGGCCAGTTCATACTGAAAGCCCATAGGTTCGCCCCGATAGTCGAAATAAGAGATGGAGCTGTATAAAGTAAGTGCTACCAACACACCACTGTCTTTCATTTGTGGAAGGTCGTAATGTTCGGTGTCGATGACCGTTTGTTGAGGTTGTTGACGACAAGCCAACATACAAATACAAGCAAGTATCAGAAAAGATATTTGTTTCATATCGGGGAAATCATTAAATTTGCATCAAAAGTATAACAAATAATTCAAATATCAAATTATGGTAAAACATATTGTAATGTTCAAGCTGAAAGAAACTCTTTCGAAGGACGAAAAGTTAGTGGTAATGAATGATTTCAAGGCAGCTATCGAAGCTTTGCCGGCACAAATTGATGTCATTCGCAAGGTATTTGTGGGATTGAATGTCAACGAAGCCGAGGCATGGGACATTTGTCTGGAAAGTGAATTCGATACATTGGATGATGTGAAGTTCTATGCGGCACATCCGGCACACGTGGCTGCAGCTGGTATTTTGAAGGACGCAAAGCAGGATCGTGCTTGCGTGGATTATGAGTGCTAATTCTCGAGGTATGAAGAAAATAATCAATCCTTGGTTGAACATTGATGGCTATTTTTGTTTCGGATGTGCTCCCGACAATGAGGCAGGGGTGAAGATGGAATTCTATGAGGATGGTGATGAGATTGTCAGCATCTGGAAGCCGGAAGCCAAATACCAAAGTTGGATAGATACCCTTCATGGGGGAATTCAAGCGGTGTTGCTCGATGAAATCTGCGGATGGGTGGTAACCAGAAAATTACAAACCACTGCCGTTACATCAAAAATGGAGACCCGTTACCTCAAGCCTGTCAGCACAAAGGACGAGTATTTGGAAATCCGTGCATCCATCAAGGAACAACGTCGTAATATTGTCATCATCGAGGCATCACTATACAATAGTCAGAAGGTTTTGTGCTCTCATACAGTGTGTACTTATTTCGCGATGTCGCCCGAAAAAGCCAAAGAACAAGGTTTCCCGGGTTGTGAAGTAGAGCAGGAAGATGTAAATCCATTGGGATGAAAGATAAAATGAAGTTTTTCTGATAAATATTTGTGAATTCCGATTTAATGCTTTACTTTTGTTGCCGATATAATTTAAAAAAGTATGCAAAGAAATTCTACATATCATCATCATTGTCCCGGCGTATGAATCGGTGGGCGTGATGTCGTTTGTAGTAAATGATAAGATGAAAGGCTTGCCGATGCTTGGTAAGCCTTTCTTATTACTAAAGGACAATAACAAAACAAATCAATATGCTGAGAATAGCTGTACAATCGAAAGGCCGTCTGTACGAAGAAACGATGGCACTCTTGCAGGAAGCGGACATCAAGATTCCTTCCTCGAAACGTATTTTGTTGGTACAATCGTCCAACTTTCCTGTGGAGGTGCTTTTCCTCCGCGATGATGATATCCCACAATCGGTAGCCAATGGTGTGGCCGACTTGGGAATCGTGGGCGAGAACGAGTTTGTTGAACGGAACGAAGATGCTGAAATCGTGAAGCGATTGGGATTCAGCAAATGCCGCTTGTCGCTTGCCATCCCCAAGGATGTGGAATATCCCGGCCTCTCGTGGTTCGAAGGACGCAAGATTGCTACCTCGTATCCGGGCATCCTCGAACGCTTTATGCAGAAGAACGGCATTAAAACCGATATTCACGTCATTACCGGCTCGGTAGAGATTGCCCCCGGCATCAGCTTGGCAGATGCCATCTTCGATATCGTAAGTTCAGGTTCTACCTTGGTGAGCAACCGCCTGAAGGAAGTGGAAGTGGTGATGAAAAGCGAGGCCTTGCTCATCGGCAACAAGCAGCTTTCGGAAGAAAAGAAGGCAATTCTCGAGGAACTCCTTTTCCGCATCGAAGCGGTGAAGGCAGCCGAGGACAAGAAATATGTATTGATGAACATCCCGACGGACAAGCTGGACGAAATCATCCAGGTGCTTCCGGGTATGAAGAGCCCCACCGTGATGCCGTTGGCGCAAGAAGGATGGAGCTCCGTTCACACCGTGCTCGACCAGAAGTGCTTCTGGGAAATCATCGGCAAGTTGAAGGCTTTGGGTGCGGAAGGCATCCTGGTACTTCCGATTGAAAAAATGATATTATAAGATTATGAAGAAAATACTTTATCCGAATAAAGCCGATTGGGCGGAAATGCTTAGACGTCCGATGCAAAACGTCAGCACGTTTTTTGAAAACGTCAGCACGATTTTGAAAAACGTGAAGGCGAATGGCGATGCAGCCGTTCTCGAATACGAAGAACAGTTCGACAAGGTGAAACTCGCTTCCTTGGTCGTGACTGAGGAAGAAATGAAAGAAGCCGAATCTCAGGTGCCCATCGAGCTGAAGGTGGCTATCCTCTTGGCTCAACGCAACATTTACACCTTCCACAAGAAGCAGAAGTTTGAAGGCAAGAAAGTGGAAACGATGGAAGGGGTGACTTGTTGGCAAAAGGCGGTAGGCATCGAGAAGGTGGGCTTGTACATTCCTGGAGGAACGGCTCCGCTTTTCTCTACCGTATTGATGTTGGCCGTGCCCGCCAAGATAGCCGGTTGCAAGGAAATCGTCCTCTGTACTCCTCCCGACAAGGAAGGAAAAATCAATCCGGCCATCCTCTATGCAGCGCAGGTTTCCGGCGTGAGCAAGATATTCAAGGCAGGTGGTGTGCAAGCCATCGGTGCGATGGCTTACGGTACGGAAAGTGTGCCCAAGGTGTATAAGATATTCGGCCCTGGAAATCAGTATGTTATGGCGGCCAAGCAACAGGTGGCTATGCACGATGTAGCCATCGATATGCCGGCAGGTCCGTCGGAAGTGATGGTGATTGCCGACGAGACCTCGAATCCCGCTTTTGTGGCGGCCGACCTTCTCTCGCAAGCCGAGCACGGAGTGGATAGCCAAGTGGTCTTGGTTACGACTTCCGAGAAGTTCCTGGGTGAAGTGGAGTACGAAGTTCAGCATCAGCTCTCCCGTTTACCGCGTTGGCAAATTGCCGAGAAATCGTTGGAAAACAGTAAGCTGATTTTGGTGAAGGATATGGACGAAGCCATCGAGATGGCCAACGAATATGCTCCCGAACACCTCATCATCGAAACCAAGGATTATATGGATTTGGCCGAGAAGGTAGTCAATGCAGGCTCCGTCTTTTTGGGGGCCTATACTCCCGAAAGTGCGGGCGACTATGCATCGGGCACCAATCACACGTTGCCTACCAATGGCTATGCCAAGGCTTATAGCGGTGTGAGCTTGGATAGCTTCATCCGTAAGATTACCTTCCAGGAAATCAATCGCGAAGGAATTCAGAACATCGGCCCGGCTATCGAAGTGATGGCGTCCAACGAACATCTGGATGCTCACAAGAATGCGGTGAGCGTGCGTTTGAATAGTTTAAAGTAAAATTAAAGTATGAGAACATTGAAAGAATTGACACGTCCCAATGTGTGGGCATTGAAGCCTTACTCGTCGGCACGTGATGAATATAGCGGAGTGGAGGCATCGGTATTTCTTGATGCCAATGAGAATCCGTACAATGCGCCCAACAATCGCTATCCCGACCCCTTGCAACGGGAATTGAAGGCGTTGATAGCTCCCTTGAAGGGCGTAAAGGTAGAAAACATCTTCCTCGGAAATGGTAGTGATGAAGCCATCGACTTGGTTTTCCGAGCGTTTTGTCGTCCGGGAGTGGACAATGTAGTGGCCATCGACCCTACCTACGGTATGTATCAGGTATGTGCCGAAGTGAACGATGTGGAATATCGCAAGATGTTGCTCGATGTGTATTATCAATTCAAGGCCAGCTCCTTGCTTTCGGCCATTGATGAAAATACAAAAGCCATCTTCGTTTGCTCGCCCAACAATCCCACCGGTAATAGCCTTTGTCGCAAGGAGATAGAATCGTTGCTGAACAAGTTCGATGGATTGGTGATTGTAGATGAAGCCTACATCGACTTCTCCAGCTCGGAATCGTTGTTGAAGGACTTGGATAAGTATCCTAATCTGATTGTGTTGCAAACCTTCTCGAAGGCTTGGGGATGTGCGGCCATTCGTCTCGGTATGGCATTTGCTTCGCCTGAAATCATTGGTATCTTCAACAAAATCAAGTATCCGTATAACGTGAATCGCTTGACACAGGAAGAAGCCATTAGGGTATTGCAACATCCGGAAACCATCAAGGGATGGGTGAATACGTTGCTCGAAGAACGTGCCCGCGTGATGGAAGAATTTGTCAAGTTGCCTTGTTGTGTACGGGTATTCCCGACCGATGCCAACTTCTTCTTGGCCAAGGTGTATGAAGCCACTCAACTGTATAACTATTTGGTGAGCGAAGGCATCATTGTCCGTAACCGCACTAACGTAGCCTTGTGTAACGATTGCTTGCGCATCACCATCGGCACGAAGGAAGAAAACGATGCTTTGTTGGATGCATTGAGAAAGGTGGAGGTAGAATGAAGAAAGTATTGTTCATAGATAGAGATGGCACCTTGGTCATCGAACCGCCTGTTGATTATCAGTTGGATGCCTACGAGAAGTTGGAGTTCTATCCCAAGGTCTTCCGCAATCTTGGTTATATCCGTAGCAAGTTGGATTTTGAGTTTGCGATGGTGACCAATCAAGATGGTCTCGGCACTTCTTCATTTCCCGAAGATACCTTTTGGCCGGTTCATAATCTTGTAATGAAGACCCTCGAAAACGAAGGCATCACCTTCGATGAAGTGTTCATCGACCGCAGTTTCCCGGAAGACAATGCACCGACACGCAAGCCTCGCACCGGTATGTTAGGCAAATACTTGAACAATCCCGAATACGATTTGGCGGGTAGCTTTGTGATTGGCGACCGATACACCGATGTGGAGTTGGCCAAGAACCTCGGCTGTAAGGCCATCTATCTGCAAAATGACAAGTCGGCTTTGACAGAAAAAGGCTTGGAGGAATATTGCGCCTTGGCCACCAAGGATTGGGATCGGATAGCCGAATTTCTTTTTGCCGGTGAACGGGTAGCGGAAGTGCGTCGCACCACCAAAGAAACCGATATATATATAAAGGTAGATTTGGACGGAAGCGGTAAGTGTGACATTGCCACAGGCTTGGGTTTCTTTGACCATATGCTCGAACAGATTGGCAAGCATGGAAGCCTCGACTTGACCATCCGTGTAAAGGGTGACTTGGAGGTGGATGAACACCACACCATCGAAGATACCGCTTTGGCTTTGGGCGAGTGTTTGTCAAAAGCCTTGGGCGACAAGCGGGGCATCGAACGTTATGGCTATTGCCTCCCGATGGACGATTGTCTGTGTCAGGTAGCCTTGGATTTCGGAGGTCGTCCGTGGTTGGTGTGGGATGCTGACTTCAAACGTGAGAAGATAGGGGAGATGCCGACGGAGATGTTCCTGCATTTCTTCAAGTCACTGAGCGATGCCGCCAAGATGAATCTTAACATCAAGGCCGAAGGACAGAACGAGCATCACAAGATAGAAGGAATCTTCAAAGCATTGGCCCGTGCCATCAAGATGGCAGTGAAGCGAGACATCTATCATTTTGAAGTGCCTTCCAGTAAGGGTAGTTTATAATATAAAAGGGAGTCGATTCGACTCCCTTTTATATTATAACTCTTCACATTCCTTCAACCAAAGCGTTGCACAAGCATCGCTCGGCATCCGCCAATCGCCACGAGGGCTCAATCCTACGGAGCCGACCTTCGGGCCGTCCGGCAAGCAAGAACGCTTGAATTGTTGTTGGAAGAAACGTCGGCAGAAAGTCGTGAGCCATTTCTTGATGACATCTTCATTATATTCTCCACGGAAGGCTGTGCAAGCCAAAAAGTAAATCTTCGACGGACGGAAGCCGAAACGCATAAAGTTGTAAATGAAGAAATCGTGCAATTCGTAAGGACCAACCAAATCTTCTGTTTTTTGCTTGATGTTTCCTTGTTCATCGGCAGGAATCAATTCCGGGCTGATAGGAGTATCAACAATGTCTAATAAGGTATTGCGTGATTCGTAATCCACACCATTCTGTGCTACCCAGTTCACCAAGTATTTCACCAATGTCTTCGGGATGCTGGCATTGACACCATACATTGACATATGGTCACCGTTGTAAGTAGCCCATCCCAATGCCAATTCCGACAAGTCGCCAGTACCAATTACCATGGCGTTTACCTTGTTTGCAAAGTCCATCAATATCTGTGTACGTTCACGAGCCTGACTGTTTTCGTAAGTCACATCATGTTTGGTCATATCGTGGTCAATGTCCTTGAAATGCTGGATGCAGGCATCCTTGATGCTGATTTCGTGAATGGTGATTCCGAGTGACGACATCAGGTGAAGGGCATTGTTATAGGTACGGTCGGTAGTGCCGAATCCTGGCATGGTGATGCCCACAATTCCCTTGCGTGAGAAACCTAACTTGTCGAAAGTCTTGACACATACCAACAGGGCAAGGGTCGAATCGAGTCCACCCGAGATGCCCACCACCACGGTCTTGCAATTTGTGTGTATCAGTCGTTTGGCCAAGCCCATCACTTGGATTTCGAAGATTTCTTCACAACGTTGGTTCAACATGTCTCCTTTGGGAACAAACGGTCTTGCGTCTATTGGACGGGTAAGTATCAAGTCGCGTTGGTTCACCAACTCGGTGCTGATATGAGTTGTAGATTCTTTGAGGCATTGAGTCATATTGGCAGAGAAGGTGGTGTTGGCACGACGTTCATTCCGGATACGTTCTACATCAATTTCGCTGATGATAAGCTGTTCCTTTAAAGAAAAACGGTTGGCTGTTGCCAACAAAGCACCATTTTCATAGATTAAACCGTTTCCGCCGAATACTACATCTGTGGTCGATTCGCCGAAACCGCATGAACTCAATACATATCCACAGATACTGCGGGCTGATTGTTGGGCAACGAGCTGGCGAAGGTAGTCATATTTACCAATGCTTTCCGTATTGGCAGAAGGGTTCAGAATGATTTCTGCTCCTTTCAAGGCTAATGATGAACTCGGAGGAATAGGTGCCCACAAATCTTCGCCCATTTCGATACCGAAACATGTCTCGGCTGTATCGAACAAGAGGTTTATGCCGAAGGGAACATTCTGTCCGCAAAGGCGGATGCTGTTTTCATTGTGCATGGCAGGTGATGAGAACCAACGGGCTTCTGCATTTTCTTTATGGTTTGGCAGATACGTTTTGGGTACGATTCCCAAAATCTTACCTTTTTGCAGAGCTATGGCACAATTCATCAGCGTATTGTTGACTGTCAGTGGCATCCCTACTATTGAGATGATGTCCATCTGGCGAGTATTGTTCATAATTTGCATCAAGGCGATTTCGGCTTCTTCTAAAAGAAGGGTTTGGCCGAACAAGTCGGCACACGAATAACCGGTGATGAACAATTCAGGGAAAACGATAATCTGTACACCCTTGCCATCCGCAATGGCAATTTGAGTATCAATCTGTTGGGCATTGAATTTACAATCTGCCACCTTCACGGCAGGAATGGCGGCTGCCACTTTTACGAAACCATATTTCATACGTTCCTATAATTTATGTATAACAATGATGCAAAAATAAACATTCCTCGGCTAATAAAAGAACCTTGAAAAGAAAAAAATGAAAAAATATTAGTATAAATGTTTGCAGATTTCACAAAAGTGTCTATCTTTGCAAAAGAAAATTAATTGTAATAATTACAAATCTGAAAGAGAGGTATTAATGAAAACGTACGACTACTTATTAAGTTTTAATGTCAAACCATCCGTACAGCGACTGGCTATTATGGATTATCTGTTGACACATCGCACGCACCCCTCTATCGAAGAGATTTATTTGGCTTTGTGCGATGACATCCCGACTTTGTCGAAGACTACGGTTTACAATACATTGAAGTTGTTTGTAGAACATGGAGCCGCACAGATGCTGACCATTGATGAAAAGAATGTTTGTTACGATGGAGACATTTCTTTACACGCTCACTTCCTTTGCAAGAAGTGCAACAAGATTTTCGACTTGCCTGCACCCGAAGAAGATGTACAAGTTCGCAGAATGCAGGAAAATGCTTTCCAAGTAGATGAAATGCATTATTATTATAAAGGTGTTTGTCCAGCCTGTAAGCAAATGGACAAAGAACAAGCAAATTGACTAATGACAAAATATTGACTAACTGATTAAAACGTAAGAATTATGGCAAAGAAATTTATTTGTACAGTATGTGGTTATATTCATGAAGGTGATGCAGCTCCTGAAAAGTGTCCGTTGTGTAAGGTTCCGGCCAGCAAGTTCAAAGAAATGGAAGAAACAGCTGGTGGCTTGCAGTTTGCTGACGAACATGTGATTGGCGTAGCTAAGGGTTGCGACGAAGAAATGATCAAGGACTTGAACAACCATTTCATGGGCGAATGTACAGAAGTAGGTATGTATTTGGCTATGAGCCGTCAGGCAGACCGCGAAGGCTATCCGGAAATCGCTGAAGCTTTCAAGCGTTATGCATGGGAAGAAGCAGAACATGCTGCCAAGTTCGCAGAATTGCTCGGTGATGTGGTTTGGGATACCAAGACTAACGTAGAAAAGCGTATGAACGCTGAATGTGGTGCTTGCGAAGACAAGAAGCGCATCGCTACACGCGCTAAGCAGTTGAACCTCGATGCTATCCACGATACAGTTCATGAAATGGCTAAGGACGAAGCTCGTCACGGTAAGGGATTCGAAGGTTTGTTCAACCGTTACTTCAAGAAATAAGATAACGTTTTTATGGTTCCAAGGAGGGGTAGGGCTTCGGCTCTATCCCTCTTTTTTCGATTTGTAAAGTGTACTTTATTAAAATGGAATTGTTCTGTGAATTGTACTTTATAAAAATATATCCGTTTTATAAAGTTTGGTTTATAGAATTATTGTATCTTTACTTGGTAAAACTAAAAATAAGGTCGTATGGCAATAGCGAAAGAAGTAATCCGTCAATGTTTAATCAGTAAACGTGAAGAGATAGATAAAGCTTTTGAGATAACCTTTATAAGCTTTCGCGATAACCTCTATAAGCTTTCTCGAAAAGCTTTGGAACGTATGTCTCATAGAATTTGGTGATTCCCCATACACTCCTGCCACTCGGGTGGTAAATTATTGTATAACAGCGATTAAAGGGTGGCAGGACTCCTGCAACCGCCCATTTCTCCTGCCACCAAAAACGTAATCGTGGAGACGCTTACTTCCACCGAAAGCTTTAGAAACTATTTATCGGCCAAACTCTTCAGCAAGAAATAAAAATTTATCAGCATAAGTTTGGCGATTCTTCTGCATACATTTTCATTTATATTTTTCCCATCCACCAGTGTCATCTTGAGCATCGCGAAAGAGCTGGAAACATGTAAGCGTCTCCACGATTCTCACCCATGAATAAATCGGGGCTGATAATATAAAATTATCCCCTCTTCCATTTGTCCGGTAATAGATCCCTGTATTTTTGCAAGGGTGTGTTTGGCTGCCATTCTGCAGTTCTGTCAATAATATCTGTCAGATATTCAAACAAGTCTACTTTATTCATTCTACATGACAAAGCCAAC
>JAFQBF010000153.1 GCA_017416735.1 Bacteroidaceae bacterium
CCATAGCGGTCTGCCAATTTCAACAAGCGTGACACTTCTTCTTCGTCCTTCGAACGAATGACAATCTGAGGAATCAGCCGATAAAATCCGGCATCCGTTCCCCAAGCCAGCCGACGGAGTTCGTCGGTATAGATTCTTTCCAGTGGAACAAATTCGCCTGCATCCTTCAGGAAAGCCATGTAGTTGTTCTCTTTCATCATTCCTCCTATTCCTGGATTCCTTTACTTATACAAATAATATTTCTTTGACAATTTCCGGAAATCGTCCACATCCTTGTACCAATAATCGCGGATGTCTTCCCAACGGTTGGTCTTGGTAAATCGTTCACGGATTTGCTTCGAACCGCAGACCAAGTCGAACATACGGAAACGTTTCTGGTTGGCATGGTCGAAGACGGCTCTATCCGGATAAAGCACTGCCACTTCCTGCATCACCAGGAACTGGATGTCACTCAACGGAGCTTTCTGTACATCCAAGATGTGTACTTGAACACCTTGCAACAATTCCCCCTTGCCTACACTGTAGAAAGGCTTCAGATACATCGGACGGAACACGATGCCCGGCACGTTCAATGCATTAAGGTTCTTAGCCAACTTTTCTGCTTCTACCCAAGGGGCAGCAAACATTTGGAACGGAATGGTATAGCCAACACCAATCGACATATAACCCAATTCACCCAAGATACCGCTGACCGGATAGAAGAAAGAAGAATGGGTGTGAGGAATGTGTGGAGAAGACGGAACCCATTGCAAGCCGGTTTGGACATAATCCATCTTACGTTTCCACCCCTTCATCTTTACCACATGAAGCTTGCATTGCTTGCCGCCTTCCAGCATCTTTTCAGCATTCAGCATCAAGGCCAGCTCACCGCAAGTCAAGCCATATACGTATGGTATCTTGAACTGACTGACGAAAGACACACAATCATCTTCCACCAAGTTACCTTCCACTTTCAAGCCACCCAATGGATTCGGACGGTCGAGCACAATGAATTCCTTTCCGTTCTCAGCAGCCGCTTCCATAGCCAATCCCATCGTACTGATGTATGTGAACGAACGGCAACCATTGTCCTGAATATCGTATACCAAGACATCTATATCCTTCAACATTTCCGGAGTAGCCTTACGGGTCTTTCCATACAAGGAATAAACCGGCAAACCGGTTGTCGCATCGGTGATGTCGGTCACATGGTCTCCTGCATGGACATCGCCACGCACCCCATGTTCAGGTCCATACAGAGCTACCAGATTCACATTCGGTGCTTCGTGCAGAATGTCGATGGTAGACTTCATCTGGTTATCCACTCCGGTAGGATTGGTAATCAAGCCTACACGTTTACCTTCCAGACACTTGAAGTTCTGTTCCTTCAGGACTTCAATACCTGTCTTTATCTTAATCTTCTGGGCTTGCGCTGCACCACAAAGGATGCAGAGTAAGCTTATCATCAAAAGTTTTCTCATAATCTATTTTATTTCTTTCCGTAACTAGGGTCAATTTTCTTATCTGCAAAGAAAGTTACAATCAGCGTAGCGATGCAGCATACCATTACCATCCAGAAGAAATTGACATAACCGATAGCTTCCTGGATATAACCGGCTACCATACCCGGCAACAACATACTCAATGCCATGAAAGCTGTACAGATGGCATAATGTGAGGTCTTGAACTCACCTTCGGAGAAGTGCATCATGTAGAGCATATAGGCAGTGAAGCCGAATCCGTAACCGAACTGTTCAATAGCAATGGCAGTAGAGATAACCACCAAATTAGTCGGCAATCCGATAGCCAGATAGACGAAGGTCAAGCATGGCAATGTCATACAAGCAGCCATCCACCAAAGCGATTTCTTCAAACCGAGACGGGAAGCAAAGATACCACCCAAGATACCACCCACTGTCAAGAAAATGACACCGATGGTACCATATACGATACCGACTTCGGCGGTAGAAAGCCCCAAGCCACCCATTTCTCTGCTTGCCACCAAGAACGGCATACAGAGCTTCAGCAAGAATGCTTCCGGCAAACGATAGAGCAACATGAAGCAGATAGCCAAGATAACACCCGGCTTCTTGAAATAAGTAGCGAAGGTACGACCGAATTCACGGAAGATGGCCTTGGCACTAGCCTTTTCTTCACCTAATACCGAACGGTCGCTGTCCGGACGGGGCACGAAGAAGGTGTGATACAGCGTCGTTGCACTGAAGATGACAGCAGTTACCAACATCGTGATTCTCCAAGAGAACGGAATGTCCTGTGAGCTCAACTCAATGGCACCGGCAATCGCCACCAATACACCTTGACCAAAGATAGAGGCCAAACGGTAGAACGTACTACGGATACCCACAAAGGCAGCCTGCTCGTTCTGTGGAAGAGCCAACATGTAGAAACCGTCGGCAGCAATGTCATGCGTAGCCGAAGCAAACGCAGTAATGGTAAACAGCAACAAAGTCACAGTAAACATACTGATAGGTGTCGTTTGGCTTGCCATCATTTCTGCATCTGGAGTCGGGATGGTCATCGTCAAGAGAATGAATGCGATGGACATCAAAATCTGCATCGTGATGGTCCACCAACGCTTGGTCTTGATAATGTCCACAAATGGGCTCCAGAAAGGCTTGAACGACCAAGGAAGATAGAGCAAACTGGTAAACAATGCCATTTCACCATTAGGCACGCCCATCTTGGTGAACATCATCACCGAAATGTTGTTTACAATGAAATAAGGTATACCTTGGGCAAAATAGAGGGTAGGAACCCAAAACCAAGGTGATTTTGTCTTTATCATAATAGTAGATTTTTAGTTCAATCAATTATTCGTATAATTTTTCAATGGTTGCATCGATGAAGTAATGTTGCAGGATGGCATCGTAAGCGAATCCTTGTTCACCCATGACAGCTGCACCAATCTGACACAAGCCGACTCCGTGTCCCCAACCGGCTCCGGTCAACACGAACTTACCAGGAATACCTTCCGGTGAAACATCTTCCTTGTCTACCACAAAAGCCGAACTATAAAGATGCGACGGAGAGAGGGTACGACGGATTTCCAGCTCCTTGCCGATGGTCAATGTCTTCTTGGTACCTACAATCTTCAGTTTCCAAAGACGGCCACTGGTACCACGGGCTACCGGAACAAGGTCAATGATTTGTCCGTAATCGATGCCCGAACGCTTCAAGATGAGAGCCGATAATTCGTCTTGGGTGTATTCCACCTTCCAGCGATAAAAATCGGTAGTTTCCTGATCGTAATTATTGAGCACCTGACTCAATATCTTCTTGTCTGTGGTATGGCAATAAGCATCCGGATACGAGCGAATCCATTGGTCGGCCTCCGCTTCCTGAGTCAAGTCAGGAATGTCGGTGTGTGTCTTGTGGTCACGAAGTTTGGACAAATAAGGATACTTGATGTCTTCCCAGCAGTATTGGAACTCTTCAAATACACCACCACAACACTTGGAGAAACGGGTATCACAAATCTTGCCATCGTACATCATCACCTGACCGCGAGTGGCGGCGATGGCTTGCTTCACGATTTCAGTCGATGCACGGGTAATGCCTTGATAACGTTGACAATGGTCGTCTGCGCAGACATCGAAACGAGTGTGGTCCTCACGGTCGTACCAACGGATCAGTTCGTCCTCCGTTTGAGTAAACGCCGAATATTCCGTTTGCGTTTCCGTCAGTTCCTTGTTCTTCTGAATCTGTGCCAACAGCCATCCACGGGAAATTACAGCATGCGCCTTGAGCAATTCCAAAGAAGCGGTTGCACTCATTTCCGACGAAATGACACTCGTGAGATAATCTTCCACGTTGATGACATTGATACCGGTCAACTTTTCATTTTCCACGATAATCTTCAAAGCACCGATGAAACGTTGGTTTTCCTTTCGTTCCCAGTGGAAGTTGATACCGATAGTTACATCCTGCAATTCGAAAGCATCGGTTGCTTCATTCATCGGTTCGAACAGCAACTCATCGTAGAGATTACCATTCCAATGGATTCTTCCATCCTGATAAGTCACTGTTTGCAAACCACTCACTTCTTCCTCTCCGAACCGATAGGGATTCAGCAAGACGAAGTTTATCTGAGGTTCAAACATGATTCCTACATGTACTTTCGGTTCTTTCATGATGATACCGGTTTAAAATTGTTCCTGAATACGTTTCCGCAATTGTTCGAAATCGGAAGCGCTTAAACATACTTCACTCAATATCTGTGCCACATCTTCAGCTGTAATCTTCAAGAAGTCCTTTTCGACTGGAGTAATGAAAACACCACCCAAATCAACAGATGCCGGACTGCTCAACAGATTGGCATCCCCCTCGGCGGTATAACAAGCCGGACGATGCTTTTCGCGTGGGAAAACGAATACCACCCACTTGTTTTCTTCGTACATGGCAAGCACATTCATCATCGGCTCTTCCTCACCCGGTTTCACGGTTAAGGAACGATAGACAGCATCAAAAAGACAGGCAGCCTTTTCCTTGGATGAAGATTCAATCACCAATGTAGCACGAGGAGCGTCATTCAAATACCACAAAGTAGCCTCTTCCATTTCGACTACCTTACCGGCTACTTGACCTTTCCAATCCTTTTCGATAGGCAAGAAACCTTTATTGCCCGCCTGGAAGTGAGCATGGTCCGGAGCCGATGCACCGCACTTAGGACCGTTATAGAAGATGACATAATCGGTCAAAGCCTGAGCCAAGTCCA
>JAFQBF010000017.1 GCA_017416735.1 Bacteroidaceae bacterium
AATACATCGTAGTCGCGGATAGGCTTAACGTCGATTTGAGAACCCGGCAAGAATGCTTCGATGCCGAATACGTCAACAATCATACCACCCTTAGTGCGGCACTTAACGTAACCCTTGATGATTTCTTCGTTTTCGAGAGCAGCGTTTACGCGATCCCAAGAGCGTGTAGCACGTGCCTTCTTGTGAGAGAGGATCAACTGACCCTTCTTGTCTTCCTGATTTTCGATGTATACTTCTACAGTATCACCTACCTTCAATTCAGGATTGTAGCGGAATTCATTCAAAGGAATGATACCGTCAGATTTGTAGCCGATGTTGACAACAACTTCGCGCTTGTTCATTGAGATGACAGTACCATCTACAACCTCGCGGTCGTTTACCTTGTTCAAAGTACCGTCATAAGCCTTTTCAAGCTCTTCTTGGCTCATGCTGGTTACAGCTTCGCCCTTTTCATACGCATCCCAGTTGAAATCTTCAATAGGAGCAATGTTCTTTAAGTTTTCCATTAAAAAATAAGTTAATAATAATGTTAATTGTGTTAGACTTTATATTGAATATATCTAAATCGGCCGCAAAGATACAAATAAGTTTTGAGTTATGAGTTATGAGTTATGAGTTTTTTTTGGAAAACGATATACTTCTTGACGCTATTTGTCTATGATAATGGATTCCTTGACTTAATAAAACTTCCGTATATTTGCACCTTTATAATAATGCTGCAGGATTTCTTCGTATGAATATCCCTTTTCGCCCATAACGGCAGCACCTACTTGGCAGAGACCTACGCCATGTCCCCAACCGGCTCCGGAAAGAAGGAACCATTGAGGTACTCCATCCTTCATTTCTCCCTTATCTACTACGAAAGCGGAACTGCGTAGGTGGGAATCGGAAAGGGTACGGCGGATTTCCATTTCCTTGCCGATGGTGAAAGTCTTCAAAGAGCCCACTATCTTCAGCTTGCAGATACGTCCGGAAGTTCCGCGTTGTACCGGGACCAAATCGAGGATGTCGCCGTAGTCGGTACGGGTATTTGTGCGAATGAGTTCGGCCAGTTCTGCTTGGGTATAACGGATGTGCCAACGATAGAAGTCCGGGTTCTCCAAATCGTAATTGTTCAGTATCTGCGAAAGGATTTTCTTGTTGTGGGTGTCGCAGAAGGATTTGGGAGCCTTGCGTATCCAGTGTTCGGCTTCTTTCTCTTGGGTCAGATCGGGCAATGGAAGATTTTCTTCCTTCTCGGTGTCACGTATAGCCGAGAGGTAGGGGTAGTGGTTGTCTTCCCAACAGTATTCAAATTGTTCGGTGGCTCCACCGCAACACTTGGTGAAACGTGCGTCGCATACCTTATTATTATACATCAGCAACCGTCCGCGGGTAGCGCGTACAGCTTCGGCAACGGTAGCGTTCGTGGCCTTGGTGATACCTTGGTAGCGTTGGCAGTGGTCGTCGGCGCATACGTCGAAGATGGTATGGTCTTCGCGGTCGTACCAACGGATGTATTCTTCTTTGGTCTTGATGAACGAGAAGAAGCCTTCATCCTTGTCGCTTAGTGCCTTGCGCTTCTCTATCTGTGCAAAAAGCCAGCTGCGTGATACAACGGCAAGAGCCTTGAGGAATTCGATGGAAGAATTGGCGTTCATTTCCGAGGAGATGACACTCGTCAAATAGTCTTCTACGGGCAGGATGTTGATGGCGACAATCTTTTCTTCATCGACCACCAACTTGAGTGTACCCGTAAAAACTTGTGTTTCCTGACGCTCCCAATGATAGTTGATGCCGATGGTGACATCGTAGAGCGAGAAGGAATTCAGCTCATCCTGCGGGGTGAAGGTCAGTTCGCGGTACAAGTTGCCGTTCCAAAGGATGCCTCCTTCGCTGAAGGATACTACTTGCTTGTCGCTGACGGTTTCACCTTTGGCGAAGAAGTTGCCGTTGAGGGTGAAGTGAATTTCTTGGGCGTTGACGATTCCTACGCTTATTTCAGGCTCTTTCATGTCGTTGATTCTTAAATTTTCTAATTATGGATGCAAATATAGTCATTATATCTTTATTTTTGTGTAACTTTGTACGTTTTAATACAGAAAATGATTATGGAAACTCCAAAAATAGCATTACTCGGCAAGACCTTGTACGAAATTCAACAGATAGTTGCCAATCTTGGGATGCCGAAATTTGCCGCCAAACAGATTGTTGCTTGGCTTTATGACAAGAAAATCGCCTCAATAGACGAGATGACCAACCTTTCCTTGAAGCATCGCGAAGCTTTGAAGGAGGGGTATGAAGTAGGGGCATCGGCACCGGTAGAGGCTATGCGTTCGGTGGACGGAACGGTTAAGTATCTCTTCCGGACTCCAACCAATGATTATGTAGAGGCGGTTTACATTCCCGATAATGACCGGGCTACCTTGTGTGTGTCTTCTCAGGTAGGTTGCAAGATGAATTGCAAGTTCTGTATGACAGGTAAGCAGGGATTCACGGCCAACCTTACTGCCAATCAAATCCTGAACCAGATATATTCCATTCCGGAACGCAACACTTTGACCAATATTGTGTTTATGGGGATGGGAGAACCTTTCGACAATCTGGACGAAGTGCTGAAGGTACTTGAAATCCTGACTTCGGATTATGGTTACAAGTGGAGCCCGAAGCGTATCACCGTGTCTTCTGTTGGCTTGAAAAAAGGGCTGGAAAGATTCTTGAACGAGAGTGATTGTCATTTGGCCATCAGCATGCACTCGCCGATACCATCGCAACGACGTGAACTGATGCCGGCAGAAAAGGCTTTTTCCATCGAGGAGATTGTGGAGGTGCTGAGCCGTTATGACTTCACCAAACAACGCCGCTTGTCGTTCGAGTATATTATGTTCAAGGGAGTAAACGACTCGCTGGTATATGCCAAGGAGATTGTCCGCCTGTTGCGCGGCATCGAATGCCGTATGAACTTGATACGCTTCCATGCCATTCCGAATGTGGATTTGGAAGGCACCGGAATGGAGCACATCATCGCTTTCCGTGACTATTTGACACAGCATGGAGTGTTTGCTACAATCCGTGCATCGAGAGGGGAAGATATATTTGCTGCTTGTGGCATGCTCTCTACCGCCAAGCAGCAGGAGGAAAAAAGACATCAATGATCAAGAAAAAATAAGAAAAATGAAAAAGCAAGTAATTAACTTAATGAGTTTGGCACTGATGGTGTTGGTGCTGTTCTCTTGTAAAGGTGATGGAAAGGGAGGCGGAAAGTCGCTCTTTACACCGGTGTCCAGTGGTCGTCCGTACGAAATGCTGGTAGTGATTGACAAGGATTTGTGGCAACGTCCTGCTGGCCGTGCTCTCTTTAATGTGCTCGATACGGATGTGCCTGGTTTGCCGCAACCCGAGCGTTCATTCCGTATCTCGAATGTGGCGCCCGATAATTTTGACCGTGGATTCCGTATTTTCCGTAACATCATCGATGTGGATATCCGTCCGATCTTCACTCAGCCGAAACTGAAGTATTCACGTGACAGCTATTCGTCTCCACAGATGATTATGACTATTCAGGCTCCGGACGAAAAGTCTTTTGAAGAATTCGTAAACCAGAACAAGCAGGTGATTCTTGATTTCTTTACCAAGTCTGAAATGAATCGTCAGATTGCTTTGCTGAAGAAGGAGCATAGTTCCGAAATATCAGCTAAGGTGGGAAGTATGTTCGGATGCGACGTCTGGATTCCGGCGGATATGGATCGCTATAAGCAAGGCGAGGACTTTTTGTGGGCTTCGAATGACCGCAATACGTCGGACGTAAGTATGAATTTCGTGATTTATTCCTATCCTTATACCGACAAGGAAACTTTCACCAAGGACTATTTTGTCCATAAACGCGATTCGGTGATGAAGATCAACATTCCAGGCTCAAGAGAAGGTCAATATGTCCAGACGGATGCGGATTATGTAGATGTGAAGAACTTCTCGATAAAGGGAGAATATGCTTTTGAAGCACGCGGCTTATGGTATATGGAGAACGATATGATGGGAGGTCCGTTTGTGTCGCATGCTCGTGTTGATCGTCCGAATGGTCGTGTAATCGTAGTAGAAGGATTCGTCTTTGCGCCGGAAAAGGCTAAGCGTGACTTGATGCGTAAGATGGAAGCCTCATTGTACACGTTGAGCCTGCCTCAAGAACAGGAATTGGAAGAAATTGTAGTAACCGCAGGTTTGGAGGAAGAGAAAAAAGAAGCTCCAGAAGTGCAGAATTGATATAAATAATAAAGATTCATGGAAGACAAAAGGAAAATAAGGGTTGGTATCACGCATGGCGACATCAACGGGATAGGATATGAAGTCATTCTGAAAGCATTTTCGGAAATGACAATGCTTGATTTGTGTACACCGATTGTGTATGGCTCGCCCAAGGTGGCTGCCTATCATCGGAAAGCACTCGACATCTCGACCAACTTCACGATTGTAACATCGGCTGAAGAAGCACATGATAACCGTCTCAACATCCTGAACTGTGTGGATGATGAATTGAAGGTTGAACTGTCCAAACCGACAGCTGATGGGGGTAAGGCGGCATTGGCTGCATTGGAGAAGGCGCTGGAAGACTATCAGGAAGGACTGATCGATGTCTTGGTTACAGCTCCAATCAATAAACATACCATCCAGTCGGATTCGTTTAATTTCCCCGGGCATACAGAATACATCGAGGAAAGGGCTGGTGAAGGTGAAAAGGCGCTGATGATTTTGCTGAAGGGGGATTTCAGAATGGCCTTGGCGACCGGACATATTCCTGTACGCGATATCGCTTCTACGTTGACAAAGGAACTGATTGTGGAAAAGCTGGAAATATTCCATCGCTCCTTGAAGCAGGACTTTGGCATTGATAGCCCACGCATTGCGGTACTGTCCTTGAACCCTCATGCGGGTGATAATGGCTTGATTGGTGACGAAGAACGTAACATTATCAAGCCGGCCATTGATGAAATGGTAAACAAGGGAATGCATTGTTTTGGCCCATATCCGGCCGATGGATTCATGGGATCTGGCAATTATAGCCATTTTGATGGTATCTTGGCTATGTATCACGACCAAGGACTTGCTCCGTTCAAGGCATTGGCTATGGATGAGGGAGTCAACTATACGGCAGGACTTCCGATTGTCCGTACTTCTCCGGCACATGGAACTGCCTACGATATTGTTGGTCAGGGAATAGCCGAGGAAAGTTCGTTCCGCCAAGCTATCTATACAGCTATGGATGTGTATCGGAACCGATTGGTTGAAAAGGAAATACATGCCCGTCCGTTGCGTCGCCAATATTACGAAAAGCGTGACGACAGTGATTTCTTGAAACTGAATCAGGAAATATAAGGAATTGGGGCAGATTCATCATTTGATGGGTCTGCCCATTTTTTTTAGGGTATAAAGTGTGAAATTTGTTCTTAAATTCCAAAAAGATGTTCTTTTTGGGCGGCATAGAATACCTCTTTTTGATATTATAGCCTACTTTTTGTAATTTTGTACCCCGAATGAGTATAAGTTATATCCTTTTATAGAATTATGGTAAAAAGATTTTCTCTGTTCCTACTTTTATTGTTTGTAATAATGACCTCGGTCTGTGCCCAACAGATTCAAGGTGTTGTGACAGATGCAGTAACGGGAGAACCAATTCCGTATCTGACGGTTTATTATGAAGGTAAAGGTGTGGGTGCCATTACCGATATAGATGGTCGTTATGTCGTGGAAAAGCATCCGGAATGGAAAGAATTGGTGTTTTCGTCAGTGGGATATGAAGTGAGAATTGTCCCCATAGTTGAAAAGACCCGTACTTTGAATGTGAAACTAAAGCCTTTGGATCATACCTTGGATGAGGTTGTAGTCCGCCCTAAGCGTGAAAAATATTCGCGAAAAAACAATCCGGCGGTGGAACTGATGAAAAAGGTGGTGGCCAGTAAGGCATTGGACAACCTGAAGCAGAAGGATTATTATAGTTTCAACACCTATCAGAAACTTACTTTTGCCGTAAACAATATAACTGCCGACTCTCTGAAAGAATCCAAGATTTTTCAAAAGTTTCCGTTCTTCCGTGACCAAGTGGAATATTGTCCGGAAATAGAAAAGAACATTCTTCCGGTTTCTGTAGATGAGACGTTGGTTCAGACCGTGTATCGGAAGAATCCTGAAAGTGAAAAGAATATTGTCAAGGGTATCAACTCTACCGGTGTGAACGAATTGTTCAATACGGGAGATATTCTTACCACGGTGCTTAAGGATGTGTTTCAGAATGTGAATGTGTATGAAGACCGGGTACGTCTTCTCCAATATCCGTTCGATAGTCCGATTTCCGACAATGGCATCGGTTTTTACCGCTATTATATTATGGATACGCTTTATGTGGAAAAGGACAAATGTTTCCATCTGAGTTTTGTGCCCAATAATTCGCAGGACTTCGGTTTTACCGGACACCTATATATTATGGCGGATTCCACTTTCCGTCTAAAACGGTGTGTGCTGAATTTGCCGGCCAAGACGGATGTCAATTTTGTGGAGACATTGCATATTACACAAGGATTCGGTGCCTTGCCTACGGGTGAATGGGTACAGCAAACCGATGACATGCTTTGTGAAATGAATTTCTTTGGCGGACGTTTTATGGTTCGTCGCGTCACCCGTAATTCGGATTATGAATTTGAGGAAATCTCGCCCACAATCTTCAAGCGGAAAGGTAAGGAAATCAAGGAAGTCAATGCCATGATGAAGGACGATGATTTCTGGAACCAGTATCGTGCAGAGGCCGATTTGACTACTTCGGAGAGCAATATGGACAACTTTATCGACAACTTGACGAAGATAAAGGGATTCAAATATATCATGGTGGGCTTGAAGGCGCTGATTGAAAGTTATGTGGAAACCGGCAATCCAAGCAAGGTAGATGTAGGCCCTATCAATGCTATGGTGTCCAGTAACTATGTAGATGGTTTGCGTCTCAGGGCTACCGCACAGACTACGGCCAATCTTCATCCTCAAATCTTCTTGAAGGGGTATGTGGCATACGGTTTCAAGGATGAACGTATGAAGTATTTGGGACAAGTTGAATATTCGTTCGACAAGAAGGAGTATCTGGCCCGTGAATTCCCTAAACATACTTTGGCTTTGTCGTACCAATACGATAATATGGTACCTTCCGACAAGTTTATCCGTGCCGACAAGGATAATGTCTTTACGGCATTGAAAGTTACTACTGTCGATCAGTATAACTATGAACGGAAGCTTACCCTCAATTATGAACACGAACGCGAGACGGGCTTGACTACGACAGCCATGCTTCGCCATGCCAATTATGAACCTTGCGGCGAGTTGTTCTATCGGACTATGGAAGGTGAAACCCAATTGCAGGAAGCCATTGCAGCAGGTACGATAACGGGCGAAAACTTTGTGCGTTCTCCGTTTAATGTGCACGACATTACGATGGTGGAAGCGACGGTGGGTGTGCGTTATGCGCCGGGTGAAACGTTTGTAAACACCAAGCAACGTCGTTTGCCAATCAATCTGGATGCGCCTGTTTTCACCTTGAATCATACCATAGGTATCAAAGGTGTGTTGGGATCGGAGTATAATTACAACTTTACCGAGGCAGGTATTTACAAGCGCTTTTGGTTAGGCTCTTGGGGTAATGTCGATACATATTTAAAAGGTGGGGTTCAATGGAACAAGGTACCTTTCCCGTTGCTCATTATGCCGGCAGCCAACTTGTCGTACATCATTCAGGACGGTACTTTCAATTTGATAAACAATATGGAATTCCTGAACGACCGCTATGCTTCCGTTGATGTGTCGTGGAATATGCAAGGAAAGCTTTTCAACCGTATTCCGTTGATCAAGAAACTGAAGTGGCGCGAGTTTATCGGTGTGAAGTGCTTGTGGGGTGAATTGACCGACAAGAACAATCCGTTCCTGGAACAGAACAAGAATGACAAGATGCTGATGAAGTTCCCGGGCCATTATCGTGAAGGAGGTATTTATGATTATTCCAGTAACGTAATGGATCCGAAGATTCCTTATGTGGAAGTGACTGCAGGCATCCACAATATATTCAAGTTGTTGCATGTGGAATACGTTCGTCGTTTGAACTATAATCATTTGCCGACGGCCAACAAGTGGGGTATCCGTTTGATGATACGTACCGTATTTTGATGTTTTTTGGAGCATAAAAAAAGGCAAAAAGTAAATAGAATCTCAAAAAGAAGATGTACCTTTGCGCAATAATTAGCACATTTGACGTTTATTAAGGAAATAGAAGATGGGAAATGAAAAAGCAGAAAGAATTCAGACTTCGTTTCTGAATGCAGCTGAAAAGAAAGCGCTTATTTGGCTGGCTCATAGACAACCGCGTTGGGTAACCTCGGATATGTTGACATATATTGGCGTGCTGGGTGCCGCTGTTTGTGCATTGGGCTATGCTCTGTCTAATTTCAATGTGTATTGGTTATGGTTGTCCTCTTTGGGCTTGGTAATCAATTGGTATGGCGATAGCTTGGACGGTACGTTGGCACGTGTCCGTCAGTTGCAGCGACCCAAATACGGTTTCTTCATCGATCATTCGTTGGATGCCATTACCGTATGTTTCATGTTCCTGGGTGGTGGTCTTTCCAGTATCTTCAAGATGGAAGTGGCCATGCTGATGCTGATTGCCTATTTGGTACTTTCCATCTATACCTATATATGTACCATTATCAAGGACAAGTTCCTGTTGACTTATGGTGGTGGATTCGGCCCTACGGAAATGCGTCTGGTTATCATCCTTCTTAATACAGTGGTGATGTACACACCTTGGGTTGCTATCCGATACAATGTGTGTGGTTACGAGTTTGGCGTATATGATGTGGTTGGCTTCGTCATTGCGATCATTTTGTTCACCATGTGGTTGGTACAGTTCCTGAAAGACCGTCGCGAGATGGCCGAACTTGATCCGCTGAAGCCTTATAACCCGGAAAAGAAATAATTAAATCAGAAGACGTTTTGATTAAATATCTCGAGTTTTTAGTAAGCAGACTGTTTGGTACGGGTGTAGATACGCTCGTACTGTGGATTTGTTCGGACTATATCTTCACTTCTTATTGGGGCAGTTACATCCTGTCTCCCATCATCTCGTTCGAGTTTGCGGTGATGAGCAACTTCTTGTGGTCTTACTTCTGGATTTGGAAAAGCCGTATCGTAAACAAGGGTTGCTGGGCATTTTGGAAACGGTTTTCCATTTTCAATATATCATCGGTTGCCGGTTTCTTGATCAAGATGATGTTCTTGTTGCTGTTTGAACGTATCTTTGGTTGGGATGTAGTATGGTGTAATCTTACAGCCTTGCTTATTTCCGGATTGTTCAATTACTTCCTTACCGATGTTTGGGTATTCCGAAAGCCTAAGAATCTGCCCGAAGATATGGAGTCTTGAGCTGTTTGGGCTTAAAATTACATATTGAGGTTAAAATCTGCCAAAATTGCTTGCTGTATGGCGACTTATTTGTAATTTTGTCATAGTTTTGAATTTAGACTATGGTGAAATCAGATATCCAGAACATCAAGCTCCGTTTCAGTATCATCGGTAATGCTGAGGGGTTGAATCGTGCCATCGATATAGCTATGCAGGTGGCACCTACCGACTTGTCTGTACTGATTACAGGGGAAAGTGGGGTAGGTAAGGAAAGTTTTCCCCAAATCATTCATCAGTTCAGCCGTCGCAAGCATGGGCAATACATTGCCGTGAATTGTGGCGCCATTCCTGAAGGAACCATCGACTCTGAACTGTTTGGCCATGAAAAAGGCTCCTTTACGGGTGCCATCGGTGACCGGAACGGTTATTTTGCAGAAGCCAATGGAGGAACCATTTTCCTGGATGAAGTCGGGGAATTGCCTTTGGCTACCCAAGCCCGTCTGTTGCGAGTGCTGGAAAGCGGTGAATATATTAAGGTAGGCTCGTCCAAGGTGCAGAAAACTGATGTGCGCATTGTAGCTGCCACCAACGTGAATCTTGCCGAAGCCATAGCTTCCGGACGTTTCCGTGAGGATTTGTTCTATCGTCTTAATACGGTGCCTATTACCATACCGCCTTTGCGTGAAAGGGGAGCGGACATTGCTTTGCTGTTCCGTAAGTTTGCATCTGATTTTGCCGAGAAGTATCGGATGCCTGCCGTTCAGCTTACGGAAGATGCACGTGCCATGTTGCTTGCTTATCCGTGGCCGGGCAATGTGCGTCAGCTGAAGAACATCACCGAGCAGATTTCCATCATCGAGACCCATCGTGAAATAAATTCTTCCATTTTGCAGAATTATCTGCCTGCATCGGCTATTGATACCCGTCTCCCGATGCTTTTCGGTGCCAAGGGGACGGGTGGTGGAGGAAAGACTTTCGAGAGTGAACGGGAAATTCTCTATCAGGTGCTTTTCGATATGCGGCGCGATATGACGGAGTTGAAGAAACTGGTCAATACGCTGATGGCTGAACGGGGCAATGCACCGGTAGCATCGGGCTCGAACACGGTGCCCTTTATGCACGAGTCTGCTTATGACTTGATGCCGACGCCTTCCACAACCATCAATATCTCACCGGTAAAGCATGGCGGAGGACTGGCGCGTGTGGATGATGACATTCAGGACACGGAAGAAATCGTGGAAGAAACTCTTTCGCTGGATGAGGTGGAAAAGGAAATGATACGCAAGGCATTGGAGCGTCATCATGGAAGACGCAAGAATGCGGCAAAGGATTTGAAAATATCAGAGCGCACGCTCTATCGAAAAATAAAGGAATATGGCTTGGAATAAACAACTCATGAAACGCATAGGAACCATGTTGATGCTTACGGTAATGCTGTCGGCATGTTCCATTTCTTATCAGTTCAATGGCTCGTCTATCGATTATACCAAGGTGAAGACACTTGCCATCGAGACTTTCCCTAACCGCTCGGTAGGCTTCGTTTGGGGACCGATGGAAAGTATGTTCAATACTGCCTTGCAGGATATCTATACGCAACAGACCCGTTTGCAGATGGTAAAGCGGGGAGGAGATTTGCAGCTGTCCGGTGAAATCACCAACTACGACGCTTACAATAAAGGGGTAGGTGCAGACGGTTATTCTACGATGGCCGAATTGCGAATGACTGTCCGGGTCAACTTTACCAATGCATCCAATCCGGCGGAAAATTTTGAAGCCAAGCAGTTCTCGGCCAGCCGTGAATATGATGCTACCCAACAGTTGGCTTCCGTACAGGATGAGTTGGTTAACCAGATGATTAAGGACATTGTCGATCAGATATTCAATGCTACCGTTGCCAACTGGTAAAGTCATATAGAACAAGAGAAAGCGACTATGATACAACAACGTTTGCACCAATGGATGAAGCATCCCGAACAACTCAATCGGGAGACTTTGTACGAATTGCGTACGCTGCTTGCCCGGTATCCCTATTACCAGACAGCCCGGTTGCTTTACCTCAAGAACCTCTATTTGTTGCACGATATCACCTTTGGTGAGGAATTGCGTCGTGCGGCATTGTTCGTAGCCGACAGGCGTATGCTTTTTACCTTGGTGGAAGGCGAACGTTATTCCGTCAAGGCACTGGAACGGCAACAGCCTATGGCGGAGAATCCCAATGTGGATCGCACGCTTTCGCTTATCGATGCCTTTCTGTCATCGCTTCCCGAAGAACCTTCGGCTCCGGGCATCATCACTTTGCCGGTTGAGGCAGCTACGGATTATACCTCGTACCTGATGCAAAGTCAACCTGAAGCTGAGCCCGAGTCAACGCATAAGCTGAAAGGGCAGGACTTGATTGACAATTTTTTGGAAAAGTCAGAAGAGCAACCGCTCATCGCTTCCGTGGCCGATGATGCAGAGGACGCTGATGATGAAAAAGTGCCACTTCCGGAGGAAGAAATGGAGGATGAGAGCTATTTTACCGAGACTTTAGCCAAAATTTACGTAAAACAGCAAAGATATTCGAAGGCACTTGAAATTATTCGTCGGTTAAATTTGAAATATCCCAAAAAAAACGCTTACTTTGCAGACCAAATCAGATTTTTGGAAAAATTGATTATTAACGCTAAATCAAAATAAGGAAAAATGTATTTTTTATTGATTGGATTGATTGTAATTGCAGCACTGTTGATGTGCTTTGTTGTGATGATTCAGAACTCAAAGGGTGGTGGCTTGGCGTCAAGCTTCGCTTCTTCCAACCAGATTATGGGTGTTCGTAAGACAACAGACTTCATTGAAAAGCTTACTTGGAGTTTGGCTGGATTTATGGTAGTAATCAGCATCGCTTGTGCATACGTATTGCCTAGCGCTACTGCAGAATCTTCTGTAATTATGGAACAGGCCGTGAAGGAAAGCGCAACTAACCCGTTGAATGCTCCTGCTGGTTTCGTAGCTCCTACAACTACTGAAACACCGGCTGCTGAAGCACCGGCTGCAACTCCGGCAGAAACTCCTGCTAATTAATAGGGATTTTTACAAGAAAGAGAAATGAGCGGCTTGTCCTTACCAAAGGGATAAGCCGTTTTTCTGTTGTATCAATAGGGTATTTTTATTATCTTTGTGCATCAAGAAAAATAGAATCGAATTATGCTGAAACTGATATCATGGAATGTCAACGGGCTTCGCGCTTGTTGTGGAAAAGGATTTGAAGAAACGTTCAACCGTCTGGATGCCGACTTCTTCTGCTTGCAGGAAACCAAGATGCAGGCCGGGCAACTGGATTTGCAGTTCATGGGTTACCAGTCGTATTGGAACTATGCCGATAAGAAAGGTTATTCGGGTACGGCCATTTATACCCGTCACCAACCCCTGTCGGTGACATACGGCATCGGTGTGGATGAGCACGACCACGAGGGTAGGGTGATTACCCTCGAGATGGAGCAATTCTATCTGATAACCGTTTATGTGCCCAATTCGCAAGACGGGCTCCGCCGTTTGGATTATCGTATGAAGTGGGAAGACGATTTTCTGGCCTATCTGAAGAAACTGGAAGAAAAGAAGCCCGTGGTGGTTTGTGGCGACTTGAATGTGGCGCACCAGGAAATAGACTTGAAGAACCCGAAGACCAACCGTCGTAATGCAGGCTTTACGGACGAAGAGCGAGCGAAGTTTACCCATTGGCTCGATGCAGGCTTCACCGATACTTTCCGTCATTTCTATCCCGACCAGAAGGACATCTATTCGTGGTGGTCCTATCGTTTCAAGGCGCGCGAAAAGAATGCGGGGTGGCGTATCGACTATTTCGTGACATCATCGTCGCTCGATGCCAAACTGGTGGATGCCAAGATTCACACCGATGTGTTGGGTTCCGACCATTGTCCGGTAGAGTTGCTGCTTGATTTCTAAAGGAAATTTCTTCTTGAAGAATTTCGAAAACTTCTTCAACTTTTTGAAATTCTTCAAGAAGAAATAGTGGATACTCGCCGGCGAAAATAAAAAACGCGCCGGCGAATCTTTTTTTCGCGAAGGCGAATATACTTCTATCGGTTATTCAGTAAAGTTCCTTCCACTCCTTCCACCGCCGTATAGCGTATTGATAATTAGTTGATTAAGGTTGTAAGGAGTCCTTCCACCCTCCTTCCGTTCCTTCCACCGCGAAGTTCTATAATCTTACCGCTGATGCATTACTAATCTTGTCGCAATAAGATGCTGACGTGTCGGGGTGTAAGGAGTGGAAGGGTGTTGGAAGGGTTCCTTACAACCGTTACGTACTCATTGACAATGGGTTATGAGCCGGTGAAAGGAGTGTAAGGAGAGTTGAGGATTTTCTTGTTTGTAGGCCAGAATAGGGTAGCTACCCCCGCTAAGGCCTTGTGTCATTCTGGGCGTTAGCGAAGACGTGTTGTTGAGCCAAAGGCGAAAAATCTCGATAACACCAAGTTGATGTTGCCGATGGTGATATAATTGTTTTATGCTTTCAGATTTTCAAAAGCTTCTGAAAAGAACTCGTTGAACCATCCGTATGAATGGTTGGTAGCTTCATGTTTGACAGATTTCTTGATGTAGATTGCTACGATTTCCCCAAAGTTGGAATTGCTGGTAATGGTAGCACTCATCGTAATTTCTGGTTTAACTCATATGGTTAAACTGACCGTTAAACCAGCCTATATTAAAAGAAAAAATCAGGTAGTTTCTTGCGATAACTATCTGATTTTCAGTGGAGCGGAAGACGGGGCTCAAACCCGCGACCCTCAGCTTGGAAGGCTAATGCTCTATCAACTGAGCTACTTCCGCAACTTTAAGTGGGCAAAGATGGA
>JAFQBF010000018.1 GCA_017416735.1 Bacteroidaceae bacterium
GTTTCCGACATTCCGTTCAACGGACCTATCTCGGAAGTTCGCGTAGCACGCATCGATGGCCAGTTCGTCATCAACCCGACTTTCGAACAGCTCGAAAAGGCTGATATGGACTTGATGGTTGCCGCCACTTACGAAAACATCATGATGGTGGAAGGCGAAATGAACGAAGTGAGCGAACAGGATTTGCTCGAAGCCCTCAAGGTGGCTCACGAAGCCATCAAGGTTCACTGCAAGGCTCAGATGGAATTGATGGAAGAAGTAGGTTCTACCGTGAAGCGCGAATATTGCCACGAAGAAAACGACGAAGAACTCCGTCAGGCTGTTCACGCTGCATGTTACGACAAGGCTTACGCCATCGCAGCATCGGGCAACCGCAACAAGCACGAACGCGGCGAAGCATTCGAAGCCGTCCGTGAAGAATTCAAGGCACAATTCACTGAAGAAGAATTGGAAGAAAAGGAAGCACTTATCAACAAGTATTACCACGATGTAGAAAAGGAAGCTATGCGTCGTTGCATCCTGGACGAAGGCAAGCGTCTTGACGGTCGCCAGACCACTGAAATCCGTCCTATCTGGTGTGAAGTCGATCCGTTGCCAGGTCCTCACGGTTCTTCCATCTTTACCCGTGGTGAAACTCAGTCATTGAGTACCGTTACTTTGGGTACCAAGTTGGATGAAAAGTTGGTGGACGATGTACTCGACCGTCACAATGAACGTTTCTTGTTGCACTACAACTTCCCGCCGTTCTCTACAGGTGAAGCCAAGGCTCAGCGTGGTGTAGGCCGTCGTGAAATCGGCCACGGTCACTTGGCATGGCGTGCATTGAAGGGTATGATTCCTGCTGATTATCCTTATACTATCCGTGTCATGTCGGATATTCTCGAATCAAACGGTTCTTCTTCAATGGCTACCGTATGTGCAGGTACCTTGGCATTGATGGACGCAGGTGTTCCGATGAAGAAGCCTGTATCAGGTATCGCTATGGGTCTTATCAAGAACGCCGGTGAAGAAAAGTATGCTGTATTGTCGGACATCCTCGGTGACGAAGACCACTTGGGAGATATGGACTTCAAGGTGACAGGTACTGTAGATGGTATCACCGCCACTCAGATGGACATCAAGGTAGATGGTTTGTCATACGAAATCCTCGAAAAGGCATTGCTTCAGGCAAAGGCCGGTCGCGAACACATCTTGAACAAGTTGACCGAATGTATCGCAGAACCACGTCCGGAATTGAAGCCGCACGCTCCGCGCATCGAAGTCATCACCATCCCGAAGGAATTCATCGGTGCTGTAATTGGCCCGGGCGGTAAGATTATCCAAGGCATGCAGGAAGAAACCGGTGCTACCATCACCATCGAAGAAATCGACAATGTGGGCCGTGTAGAAATCTCAGGCACTTGCAAGCAAAGTATCGATGGCGCCATGCGTATGATTAAAGCCATCGTGGCTGTTCCCGAAGTAGGCGAAGTATATAAGGGCAAGGTTCGCTCGGTAATGCCTTACGGCGTATTCGTTGAATTCTTGCCGGGCAAGGATGGTTTGCTCCACATCTCTGAAATCGACTGGAAGCGTCTCGAAACCATCGAAGAATCCGGTTTGAAGGAAGGCGATGAAATCGACGTGAAGTTGCTCGACATCGACCCGAAGACCGGCAAGTTCAAGCTTTCTCACAAGGTTTTGTTGCCAAAGCCTGAAAGAGCAGAACGTGCAGAACGTCCTGAAAGAAAGGAAAGAAGACAACAGAACTAATTTCCACCTTATTATAATAAGAGCCGCGACCAGTCTTGGTTGCGGCTCTTTTTTTCTATAAGATCAAAAAAAGTTGTACTCTTTATGCAAGATTTTCACTTTCTTTGTATTTATAAAGTACATTCAAGTGAATGAACAGAGATGAATCTTCTTTGGATAGATAAAGAAAAGCACATAGTGAACTTGTTCCGAAAAGGCGACCCTCTCGCCATGAACAAGCTCTATATGGAATACGCCGATTATTTGACCGGTGTATGTGCCCGCTATATATCCGATGAAGAGACGTTGAAAGACGTGCTGCAGGAAAGTTTCATCAAAATCTACACCCAAATCCAGCGGTTTGAATACCGGGGAAAAGGTTCATTGAAAGCCTGGATAACCCGAATTGCCATCAACGAAGCATTGGGAGAACTTCAAAAGGACAAGCACCTGTTCGTACCCATCCAAGAACCGCACATCAAAGATTTCCCGGACGAAGAACCGGATACGGATGGAGTAGATACGGATACTTTACTATCTTTCATCCGGCAGCTCCCACCTGGCTACCGGGCCGTGTTCAACCTCTTCGTAGTAGAAGAGAAAAGCCACAAGGAAATAGCCGAGATGCTTCATATCCAACCGGGTACGTCAGCTTCCCAATTCGCACGGGCGAGAAATATGCTGGCAGAGATGATTCAAAAGTATAAACATCAAAAGGAAGACAGATGAAAGAGCAATGGAACAAAGACATACATGACCGTCTGAAGTACTTTCCGAAGAAAGCCCCCGAAGGTCTGCTGGACGACATCCAGTCGGAGATGCTCCGTCGTGGCCTCTCACCGACTCCTATGCCCCGGAAGAACAAGTACATCTTCCTCCGTATAGTATCCGCAGCAGCCGTTCTTCTCATCTTGTTGGGAATCAGCCATCTTTGGGAACGACAGCCCATCGTACATCCCGAAGAGCACATCTTCGTTCCAACTGCCGAAGAAGCCATCCTTCCTGTTTTTGCCGAAGAAGAAGAGAACGAACAGGAAAGCACCCCTACTACCCCTGTCATCCACAAGGTGATGGCCGAAGCACAAACACCCGTTTCACATCCCGACACTTTGGCCTCTGAAAAAGAAAACATAGTTTCAGAAACAAAGGAAGAAAAAAGTCAAGAAAACATTCAAGAAGAGCGGAAGAAAGAAGTTGAAGAACAACCCGTTGTCCCCACAAGGGAAGAACGGAAAAAGTCATTCACTCCCATCCGCCGAAAGACATCTTCTTTCGCTCTTGGCGCCTACTATTCAGGACTGGTGGCGCAGGCTGGAATTTCGTCCGGCGAATATTTGAACATAAACCCCAGCAACCCTTTAAGACCTGACGACTATAATTCTTCCGACTCGACAAATGTAAGTTCACGTGCCTTCTCCCGTTCCCGGAGCGATAACGGAGTGAAGCATCACCTTCCCGTCAGAGCCGGCATATCCTTCCGTTACAGTCTGGACGAACATTGGAGCATCCAAAGCGGACTGACATACAGCTACTTGGCCACAGACATTACCCGAAACAATTATCAGAAGAAGCAAGCCTTGCATTACATCGGCATCCCTATCCAAATAGGCTACCAAGTATGGGAGAACAAGCATTTCAAGAGTTACCTGTCTGCCGGTGTACAAATGGAAAAGCTGGTCAGTGGAAAGGTGATGACCCATTATTGGGGAGGCAACAGCCTTCAAGGCAATGCAACGGAACGCATCAGCGACAAGCGCCTGCTGTTCTCCGCATTGGCCTCCATCGGTGCCGAATATGCACTCACCCCCAATTTCAGCCTCTACGTCGAGCCAGGCATCCATTATTATTTCAACAATGGCAACGGACTGGACACACACTACAACGACCAACCACTAAACTTCAACATAACCGTCGGTATCCGCTTCCATTGGAAACGATAAAGGGGCATCTTGACTATTCGATTTCCTTCAGGAAGCGGTCTCCCCGCCATTCGCCGGTATATTTGTCCATCTAATGCAAAAGGAATTGGAAATTTCTTTCTATTTTTGTAAACCGTACCATTCTTGGGAACGTGGAGCCAATGAGAATATGAATGGTCTCATCAGGCAATACATCTCCAAAAGAACGGACTTCAGTGGAATAACCGATGAGTTTGTTTTCCTGGGTTGAAGATAAGTTGAACAACAGACCTAGAAAGAGGCTTGGTTATCTCACACCAAATGAGAAATTTAATTTTTTATTAACTAATTAGAATTCGATTGCATTTGCAAGTTGAATTCGCCTTTAAATAAAAGTCTATTAAGTAAAAAAGAATATGAAACATATATCAGCGATTTTCAATCTTTTAGCATTGGTATGTTTTTCTTCTTGCCAAAGCTATGAGTCATCGGGCACACCCGTACAAAATGTGGTATTGGACTTAGACCTTGACCAAAAGCTTTTCTTGTCCGAAATAGCAGACTCTATTGAAATTATTCCTTTGGAGCAGACAGATGAAAGTGACATCCGACTGGTATGGAGATTAGTTCCTTACAAGGACAGATATTATTTCTTTAATGGAATAAGTGGATGCAATCTGCTTGTATTCGACAGACAAGGAAACTTTCTTTATCGGTTGGATAAAAGAGGACAAGGCCCAGGCGAATATACGGAGTTAAACGATATTGCCATAGACAAGAAACGGGACGAACTTCTTCTCTTAACTGCCCAACATGGGATTTACAGATACGACTTGGACGGGAATTTTATCGACCGCATCCGCATTAGTCCCTCCTATGGTGTATATTTGGTAGCTGATTCTATGGGAAGCATTTATCAGACAGTTTATAGTAATGTCAACAATCCTAACACGTTAGTATATATCACAGAAACGGACAGTTCCTATTTTGCCCCGGTAAGCAAGGATGATTTTTATCGGTTGAACGATTATGCCCATTCCAATTTTTTTGACTCGCACAATGGAAATGTGTATTATTCCGCTCCCTATTGCGACTCGATATTTAAATTGACCAATGGCATTAAAGAACCTTTTTTATATATCAATTATAACGGTAAGAACTTCCCCACTAAAGAGGTTTTCACGGAAGAACGTGACTATAGAGCGATTAGCAGGGAAATGGGAAATTACAAAGACCGCTTCCGCACGGACACTTACCGCATTTCCGACAATTTCCTTTATGTGTCGGCTATGGAAGGTAATGCGTTGGATGTAATGGCATTGCATTCGTTCAAGACTGGAAAGACGTTGTCGGGGCATCGATTGATAGATGATGTGTTCTTCCCGAACAATACATACATATTCAAGGACTTCAATACTCCTCGTGCAGTAGAAGACGGTTGGTTGCTATGGTTCGTTCGCCCATCGTGGTTGCTGCGTGGCTATAACACGTACAAGAAGAATGTCAGTCCCGAGAAGTGGGAGGCATTCTGCAAGCGACATCCCAAGATGGTGGAAGTTTGTTCGCAACTGGACGAAGAATCCAATCCTGTATTGTTCAGAATTAAAGTAAAGGATTTTTAGGAATGAAAAAGTTTGTGAAGATTTTAGGTTGCGTTTGCACAATTATTCTGATGGTTTCTTGTAAGAAAACCGAAGAACAGCGTATAGCTCGACATATTAGACATTGGGAGGAGAAGGGAATTGTTTCCCCAGAAGACTATGCGTCTGGCGTGTATGGTGGTAAGGATACACTCTCTTCTTTTTCCCAAGAATGGAAAAGAATAGGGGATGATACATATTCCTTAGAAGTTCCGTCAGGTTGGTACACTAAACCGGTTGATAAAAATGCAGTGCGGACGAGTGAATGGGCTGATAAACAAGGACTTCCTCGGAAAGTTACTCTTTATGAGAAACATAATTTGCAGGTACGGCATGATACTATTTGGTTCAGTCCCGAAACGGAAGAATCTTCCGCAAAGTTCGCGGTTATGAATCTGAGGGTAAGGAGCTTTGTCAGCCGTAACAATTCGCCCATTCCTTTCCATATTGTGGAAGAAGTGGCTACAGCTTCCGTGCTTGGAGTACTGGATACGCAGAGAGAGGAATGCGGCAAGGGAAAGGTGAAAGTTGTCATTCTGGAAAAAAGCATGGATATTCATGGAGGAAAGATAAAGCGGTATAATTTATGCCGCTATATTCACTTGCAGCAAAGCGAAGGGATTGTCCATGCTGTTGAAGTAAAAATAAAAGAAAAATACTTAAAAGAACATCCAGATAAGTTAAAGGATATAGAACGTATTTTAAACAGTTTTGAAGTGAAATGAAGAAGTGGTGTAGATGGCTTGTCGTATTGCCGTTAATATGCTTTTCTTGTACTCCGGCAAGCGATACGGAACGTAATGTTACGCAGTTCGAGGATGAGGGAGTTTTGGTAGCCCAAGAGCATGTCATACCCGAACCGATACTCCTACCCCGATATATGGGCATCAGCGGTGATTATCTGTATGTGTACAAGGAACGTGAGGAAAAGATGTTTGTCCTTTTCCGCCTTTCCGACTTGTCGTTCTTGACGGAAACGGGGGCGAAGGGACAGGGACCTCATGATTTTAACTTGGTGGATACGCGGAGCTTTACCCCGACTCCGGATGGCTTCAAGGTGATAGAGGCCGGAAGCGGTCATCTGAGAGATGTTGTCATTAGCGACAAAGGTTTTCATGTTCGTAAATCCATGCAGATATTTGAGGGAGCGCCCTTTAATGGATTTTATTCTTTGGGGGATAGTCTGTACCTTTCCTTCGGTGGAATAATGGATGGGAAGAATGAATTTGCATTGGTAAACGTCAAGTCTGGCGATGTCACCAATGTCGGTGAGTATCCCGACTGGGACGGTATTACGGGCAGTGATGAATTTATACCTTTCATCGTGTTCCTCAAGCGTTGTGCGGTTCATCCGGACAAGAAGAAGTTTGCAGCTTTTTACACGAAATTCAAACGTTTCAGGATTTTTGATTCCGAGATGAATCTTTTGCGCGATGTCAATGTGCAGACCGACCCCTGCAAGACATTGTTTTATGACGACCCTGACAAGTGGCCTGTATATTACCTCGGTGACCCTTATGCCACGAAAAACTTGATATTCTCGCTTTGTACTTATTATCGTACAAATAAAGAGGGTAACAGTGAACTTCACGTCTGGGATTGGGACGGAAACCCTATAGGTTGTTATTCCTTGGGGCGCTCCCTTTCCTTAATGACGATAGACGAACAGCGGGGAAGGGTCATTGCTATGGATGTACATCAAGACAGTACCATTTATGTGTATGACTTACCCGACAAGGTGAAGGAATATATGAAGTGATTTCAATTTAAAAATACGGGTGGATGTGCTACACGCACATCCACTTTTTTTATTACATTTCAATCCAAACAACAATGAAAAAAAAGAGAAGCGAAGGCACAGAAGCCTTCTGAAATGGGTTTGCACAGCAAGACCCGCTATGTGATTCACCTTCAAGGTAAAGACCGCACGGAACAGATGAGAGACCTCATCCTCCGGGCGGTCGATTTGTTTGATAGGGTACAACCCGTGTTTTGCCCGGAAGAACCGTGCATAACCCGCAAGTTTGCAAGGCACGTCAGCCTGACGGTGACCTTTGCCGGGTTCTCGGATGATGAAGTGTTTAAGATTGTGGCACGGGAAGCGGTACGACAACGGCGGATATTGAGATAAGTGCTAAAACAATTTACGGATATCCATCGATAGGAAATCCTTGATGCTGATTCCTCCATCGCCTACAATGAAAGCATTCTTGGGTTGGAAGAGTTGTTTGAACTTTTCCAACCCTGCTGTCTTTTTCTCGGCATTGCTCTTCACCTCAATCGCTATAACAGAGCCTTTCTTCCGTAGAATGAAATCGACCTCATCATCACGTTCGCGCCAATAAAAGACTTCGAAACGATGCACAAAAGCCTGACTTACCAAATAGGCTCCAATACAGGACTCAACGATTCGTCCCCATGATTTTCTATCAACAAGGGCTGCTTCGAAAGCCAATGGACTATACACCATTTTAAGGGCATTGTTATAGACTTGCAATTTGGGAATACTTGCCCTTCTTCTTGCTATATCGATACTGTGTTTTTGAAGTCCGCATAACAGCCCGCTTTCATTCAACAAATTAATGTAACTGGCTAATGTCACGGTGTTTCCCGCATCTTGAAGCGACCCTAACATCTTGTTCAATGACAGGATTTCACCCGAATAGGCAGCCCCCAATTCAAATGTCTGCCGGAGAAGTTTTTCCAATCTGTCTGGCTCCCATTACAACTTGTATGAACTTACGGGATTCCTTTATTCTTTCCTTAATCGTTTGATATTCAGCTCTTTTATACATTGTTTTACATTTTACTCAATGAAATGAGTAATTTTACTCAGTGCAAATATAATATCTTTTAAGCAAGAAACAAAATGTACCACGAACTTTCATCCCTTTTCGACGCATAATTCATTTATAGCAAGCTGTTTAAGCACAAAAAGCAGGTAAAAGTTCGTGGTACATCTTGTTTGGGGGTTTTGGTGAAGTACCCAAAGATGTGACTTACTTTTGTGGAAAAAAAGCAATCATTAATCTTTATACGTATGAAACAAGAAACGCAATTCTCATTCTTCCCGAAGCTCACCGTGAACAAGCCTTCGGGACTCGTTACCCTGGCGGAAGTGTATCGCCTGGTCACTACCGATGCCACGCTGAAAGACAATACCGAAAAGTACCGCTACTTCCTGTCGCAAGGCTTCAAGGACGATGCAGGCAAAATCAAGCGCAGCCAATGCACGGCTTTCACCCCTGCCGTGGTGTTTAGCGGCACCCGGACGTACAAGAACGTGGCTCTCTTCACCGGCTACTCGCTGGTCGATATCGACAAGCAGTCCGAGGACGAAGTGGCGCGGATGCTGGAACGGCTGAGGGACGACCCTTACTGGCTACTGGCATACGTCACCCTCTCGGGTAAAGGACTGCGCATCATCTTCCGGGTGGAGGGGGTGACCGACCAACAGACTTACCTGAAAGCCTTTCATCAGGGCAACGACCATTACTGCCGCATTCTGGGCATCACTGACTATGACGGGGCGGTGAAGGATGCTACCCGATGCAGTGCGCTGTGCCACGACCCCAACGCACTCTACCGCGAGGAAGCGGAAGTCTTTCCCGTGGATTACAATAAGGTAGCCGTGGGCGAGGTATGGCACCGGGTGGAGCAGCAGCTTGCCGGCCAGGGTTACGTCTATGAGCTGGGCCGATGCAACGAGTACATCAGCCGGGCAGGCTATGCGCTGAACCGCTACGGAGTGAGCGAGGCCGATGCCACCGAATGGCTACAACGCCGGTTCACCAACTACGACCCCGTCCGCATCGAGAGCCACGTCCGCTCGTGCTACTCCACCCGTACCCACGAACACGGCACACAGCAGCCGGACGGCAAGGGCAGGAAGAAAGTTGCCAAGGCGGAACAGCCCAAGTACATCGCCGTAGAAGCGATAGAAGCCGCTCTGACGGAACTTGCGGACTTCCGCTGGAACGAAATCACCCGGATGACCGAAATCCGTTGGAAGGACCGGGAAGAGGGCTTCCGCCCGATGACCGACCGCGATGAAGGCACACTGTGGAGCCGCATCAACAAGCAGCAGAAACCGATGCGCTTTGCCGACCTCCGCCTGGTACTCGGCTCGGAGTTCGTACCCGTATTCCATCCGTTCAAGGCCTACTGCTACGGACTCCCGAAATGGAAGGAAGGCGATACGGACTACATCAGGCTGCTGGCCGATACGGTAACGCTGGCCGACACTTCGCCCGAGATGAAGCAAACCTTCTTCCACTGCCTGAAGAAGTGGCTGGTAGCGATGGTAGCGGGCTTCCTGAGCGACCGCGTGAACCACGAGATACTGGTGCTCATCGGCCGTCAGGGCATCTACAAGACCACGTGGTTCCACTTCCTGCTGCCGCCCGAACTGCGCAACTACTACGTGGCGAAGAACAACAGCCGCCGTATGAACAAGGACGACCGCCTGCTGATGGCGGAAGCCGGACTGATTTGTCTGGAAGAAATCGTGACGATGACGGACGAGGAGGTGGATCAAATCAAGGCGGCCGTATCGCTTCCGCAAGTGGTGGAGCGTGCCGCCTACGCCCGCAACAAGGAAGTGCGTCCGCACCTCGCCTCGTTCTGCGGCACGGGCAACCAGGTGAACTTCCTGACCGACCTCACGGGCAACCGCCGCTGGCTGCCGTTCGAGGTGGCGAACATCCTCAGTCCCTACGACCACCCCATCGACTACACGGGCCTGTACGCCCAGGTGATGCACCTCTGGCAAAGCGGCTTCGCCTACTGGTTCGATACGGAGGAAATCCGCGCCCTCGCCCGTCACGTGAGCCGTTTCGAAGCTCCCAACCTGGAAGAGGAACAAATCTTGAAACACTTCCGCATCCCCCAGCCGGGCGAGGCGTACGAGGTCTATAGCGTGGCGGATGTGCTGGGAGTGATTAACCTGGAGCTGAAGACACAGCTCAGTGCTACCAAGGTGGGGATGCTGCTGAACAAGTTGGGGTTCCGGCAGGTACGGAAAGAAGGTCGCCGTTGCTATGTAGTCTATCGGTACAGCATCGAAGAAATCAGCCACCGCCGAAAAGGAACGGTCAGAGACGGGACGGAGCAGGAACTTCCGTTCTGAACCGTCAATAGGTCAATCCCACCATCCACAAAGGCAACTTGTTCCCCGAAGCGTATTCCAAATTATCAGCCAGGATATACGAGTCGGGGACATTGGCTATCTGCTTGAAAGTCTTGTCCGGACCTCCCACTTCGAATGTATAACGGCGGTCTATCACAAAATCACCGTTCTTCTTTCCATATTCCACCTCGTGACCTACCGACAGTTGATTGACAACGAACGTTTCACGTGCCGTTCCGATTTCTACCGCACTTCCCCCCAAAGCATATAGCAGATTGGGGTTTTGGATATAAATCTTGTCCGGCTTCTGCATCTTCTTGACCGAATAAAGGTCTGAATAGAGAAGCTTCAACAGTTCGGCACGTTCCATACTCTGCAAGTATGCCAATAAGGAGTTCCGGCTCAGTCCGATGACCGCAGCCAGCTTGCTCATATCCACTTCGTAGGGAACCGTAGCGGACAATACCCCCAACAAGGCTTTCAGTTTACGGATATAGGCAGGGTCGATACCGCAGAGCAATGGCATTTCCTGTTCCAATATCAGGTTGATGACATTCTCGATGTTCATATAATAGTCTTCCCGAATGCCGTTGAAGAACGGATAATATCCCTCACACAGGTACTCCCGGAACATCTGTACCGGACGGCACACTTCATTCATTTCCCTGCATATCGGGGAAGCGTTGAGAAGGATTTCATTCAACGGATAGACAGGTATTTCGATACCTTTGTAGAAACGGAGAAACTCGCGGAACGAAAGGCCGTTCAGATTGTATGGAAGGCAACGGCGTGACAAGTCGGCATCGGCATTCAGGATATTCAGCAAGGACGACCCGCTGATGACGACCCGCAAGGACGGATACATATCGTAAACCTCCTTGATTTCCTTACTCCAAGTGGGATACTTGTGCACTTCATCCAGGAACAGATGCTTCCCGCCCATCTGATAGAAATTCTCCACCAGTTCCAAAATGCTATGGTTGCTGAAATAGATACTGTCCAACGTGCAGTACAAGGCTTCTCGGCTTCCCGACGGGTAGTTCAGCTTGATATATTGCAGCATCAAGGTAGTCTTACCCACACCTCTCGAACCTCGGATGGAAACCAACCGGTTGTTCCAATGCACCTTCGACATCAATTCGCGTACTATCTCCGTACGGGTCTGCGCCAATAACCTTTCCTGTTTAATAAACAATCCTTCCATAAATCCACTTGTCTTTGGTTGGGACAAAGATAAACAATCCTTTTGAAATTACCGATTGCTTTTGATGCAAATTTTCAGAGCTCTGAACAAATTTCGGCAATATCTGTTCAGAACCGTGAACAGATTGAGGCGAAATGTGTTCAACCCTCTAAATGAAATACCACCTTTGTACACCTTGTACACCTGTTTTCTAAACTTTATATACGTATATACTATATTTTATTTATTCTTATTTTATATGTACATTATGATATATATGTTATGAAAAGTGCCGGTAAGGTGTACAAAGGTGGTATCGGAGAAATAGTTTCTACGCCCGATTCTTCTTCAACAATTCCCAAAAGTTGTACAACTTTTGGCCGTAGAAACTATTTGTTACGGTTCTCCCAAATACTTCACGATGACCGCCACTTCCTGTTTCAGGAAACTGTGGCGATACTTGTTATAACCCAATCCATCCAACTCTTCCATCAGTGGACGGCAGCGAAGCATCCACCGGTACAGATTCTGCAAGGCAGCGGCACCCCCGGAATGTGGGCTGTACAGCAATGCCAAGTCCATCTTCGTATAAGCCTTGATTCTGAAATTTTCCATACAACAAAGATACTGAAAAATGCCCATATAACCTACTGAAAACCAACGTAAACAACGACATTTCTCGACAATTCTTCACTGTTCGTTACTAACTTCTACCTCTCTCTACATTGCGCGTTCGGCAAGCAGTATCTTTGTAGTGTCATCCGGAAGACGTTTATAAATGAATGTCATCCAGAGGAGCAAAGCGACGAAGGATCTCGGTAACACAAACGTGGATGCCCACGAGATTCTTCCTCCCTACGGTCGTCTGAATGACAAATGGTTTTAATTTTTAACTTTTAATTTTTAATTTAAAAAAGACTATGGCAAGAAACGTAACTTATTCAGTAGCTCCGCGCATCAACCCGCGCGACAAGGAGGCAGCTCCGAAGTATTATGGCCGTGTGCAGGCCAATGGTGATGTAAGCATCCGCGAGATGTCCGAACGCATCCAGCAGTCGTGTACCGTCCACAAGGCGGACGTGCAGGCCGTGCTCTTGGCGTTGGAAGACTGCATCACCGATGCCCTGAAGGGCGGTGAAATCGTCCGCTTGGGCGACCTCGGCACGCTGCAAATCAGCATCAGTTCGAAGGGTGCCGTGACCGAGGAGGAATACGACGCATCCCTCATCAAGAAAGCCCGCATCAATTTCCGCCCGGGCCTGGCCTTGGCCGGCATCCTCACGGGACTGACCTACAAGAAGGTGGCGAAGAAACCCGTCAAGACCGGAAGCGGTGAAACGGAAGAAGAAGGCGGTGAGGACTTGACTGCTTGATAATTAAAATTTCACCACAGAGTACACGGAGTAACACAGAGTATTTTATAACCATACGGAAAAAATTAAAACTCCGTGAGACTCTGTGTACTCAGTGGTGAGTAAAAATATAATCAATTATGGAAACAGAAAACAAGAACATCTGGAGCAAGATTTTGAGAATAGCCATCACAGTACTCACCGCCATCGCTACGGCTTTCGGCGTACAAGCCTGCTGTGGATGATGAGCAATGCAATTCTAACCAGCTGCCAGTACCAGAACTACCGCCGCATCGACCTGATAGTGATTCATTGTAGTGCCACCCGCGCCACGCAGCGCTACACCGTGGACGACTGCCGTCGTGACCATCGTGCCCGTGGCTTTGCCGACATCGGCTATCACTACTACATCACCCGCGACGGCGTGGTTCACCGGGGGCGACAGCTCTATCAAGTGGGCGCACACGCCACGGGTTATAACCAACACTCCATCGGCATCTGCTACGAGGGAGGCCTGGACATCCGTGGACGGCCTTGCGATACCCGCACCACTGAGCAGAAGGAGACTCTACGCAGATTGATACAAAGACTGAAAGAGGATTATCCCAATGCAAAAGTGGTTGGGCATCGGGACCTTCCAGGAGTGCAAAAAGCCTGCCCGTGTTTTGAAGTATCATAAAAAAGAGCAGCTTTTATGAAGCTGCTCTTTTTATTTTTCTGCCAATTCAATCACTTCCAAATCCTTGAACTCGCCATGGTCGATGGCAAACCTTACTAACGTGCGCACTTTGTGGAAACCATAGATTCCTGCGGCTCCCGGATTGATGTATAGCATATTCAGGGTCTTGTCGTATTGCACCTTTAATATATGCGAGTGTCCGCACACGAAGAGACGGGGCGGACGGACAAACAACCGCTGGCGGATGGAGGCATCGTAGCGACCAGGATAACCGCCAATGTGCTTGATAAGTACATCGGTCCCTTCGATGCTGAAACGGTCAAGCTCGGGGTAAAGGCGACGCACATCGCCACCGTCGATGTTCCCGTGTACGGCATGCAGGGGACGAAAGGCAGCCAGACGTTCCGCCACTTCCCAAGAGCCGATGTCGCCGGCGTGCCAAATTTCGTCGCACTTCTCAAAATGCTTTAAATAGCGGTCGTCCCAATAACCATGGGTATCGGAAAGGATGCCGATTCTTGTCATACCAATCCCAATTTATGCTTCACGAATTGGAGGATATACTCCACTGTCTTATCAATACCCATCACCGATGAATCGACGCACAGGTGATAGGTGGCGGCAGCTCCCCACGTCTTGTAACTGTAATAATTGTAGTATGCCGAACGTTTCTTGTCCGCTTTTTCAATCATTTCTTCGGCCTGTTCCTCGGTGATGGGATGAAGCTGCATCAGTCGGGTGATGCGGGCTTCCTTTGAGGCGGAGATGAAGATGTTGACGTGGCGAGGATGGTCGCGCAGAATGTAGTCGGCACAGCGTCCCACGAAGAGGCAGGACTGGTTTTCTGCCAGGCTGCGGATGACATCACTCTGAATCTTGAACAGCGAGTCGTTGTTCAGGAACGAGCCATAGGGCAGGGTCCCGTCGCTGATGAACGGAAACCGTCCGCCGAACAATCCGCCGAGCATGGTCTGTTGTGCCCGTTCGTCGGCTTTCTCAAAAAATTCCTTGCACAGCCCGCTCTCGTCGGATGCCAATTTGATTAGCTCCTTGTCGAAGAAGGCGATGTTCAGTGCCTTGGCGAGCTTTTCGCCGATTTCCTTTCCGCCGCTGCCTAATTGGCGGCCGAGGTTGATAACGTAATGGTCGTTCATGGATTTATGATTTATGGTATTTAAAATTCTGGAATTGCTTATACAGCAGCACCCCTGCCACGAGGCTTGCTGTCAAGTCGCTGATAGGCATGCTCCACCAGATGCCTGCGGCTCCCATGAAGGTAGGCAGGATGATGAGGCAAGGCAGGAGAAACAGCAACTGACGGGTGAGCGACAGGAAGATGGCCTTGTTCGCCATACCGATACTCTGGAAAAAGTTCGATGTCACCATCTGGAAACCCACGATGGGGAAGAACAGCACCACGATGCGGAAGCCTTCGGCTGCACGGCTGATGAGTCCTTCGTCCGTAGTGAAGAGCCGTACCGCTACATCCGGCAGCAGTTCGCCCACTAAGAAGGTGAGCGTGGTCATCGCTGTTGCTCCGTAGATGGAAAGCTTCAATACTCGGGTTACACGATCGAACTGCTGTGCTCCGTAGTTGTATCCGGCAATGGGCTGCATGCCTTGGGTGATACCCATCACAATCATCACGCAGATGAACACCAGACGGTTCACGATGCCGTATGCCCCGATGGCCAAGTCTCCGTCGTATTCTTTCAGCCCTTTATTGATAAAGATGACGATGAAGCACGATGCCACGTTCATACAGAAAGGCGAGAGGCCGATAGCAATGATGTTCTTTACAATCTTCGATTGCAGGTGGTAGATGCCCCGGCGGAGGTGCAGCAACTCGTTCTTGTCGGTCAGAATCTTGAATTGCCAAATCAACGAGATGACCTGTGCGATGATGGTGGCGATGGCAGCTCCCCGGATTCCCCAGTCGAAGACATAGATGAACAAGGGGTCGAGGAGGGTATTGATAACCACCGTATTGATGGTGGCATACATCGCCTTCTGTGGATGTCCCGAAGCCCGTAGCACGGCATTCAGCCCGAAGTACATGTGCGAGAAGACATTCCCGGCGAGGATAATCAGCATATAGTCGCGGGCATAGCCGATGGTGTCGGCGCTCGCTCCGAAGAAGTAGAGAATCGGGTCGAGGAACATCAGGGTGATGATGGAGAAGGCAATGCCGATGATGAGGTTCAAGGTGATGACATTGCCCAGTACGGTTTGCGCCGTGTCATAATCCCGTTGTCCCAACTTGACGGAGATAAGGGTAGAGGCTCCCACACCCACCATAGCCCCGAAGGCTGCCCCTAAGTTCATGAACGGGAAGGTGATGGCGAGTCCCGAGATGGCGAGTGGGCCTACGCCCTGCCCGATGAAGATGCTGTCCACCATATTATAAATGGAGGAAGCGGTCATCGCAATGATGGCGGGAATGGCGTATTGCATCAGCAGTTTGCCGATGGGTTGCGTACCTAATTCTGTTGCGTTTCTTTTTGTTGCCATAATGGTGGATTAGTTGAATGTGTTATAAATGACCACCGGTCGTGTCTTGCGGATGCTCATGGCCGGGAACCAGAGGTCGTCTTTCGTGATGCCGCATTGTTCGATGGCCTCGATGCAGTATTCCAACTTGCCGAAGTTGGCGTCCACATTGTTCGTGCCGAAGGTGAACTTCAATCCGCGTTCCTTGGCCATACGGATGATTTTCAGACTCGGAATCTTGTAACGTGGATTGATTTCGAGAGCTATCTGATGCTCTTGCATCACGTCCAACACGCGGTTGATACGTTCGTCTGTCCAATACTTGTCGTAGTCCGCCTGCATATCCTCGGGTATGTAAGTGGGGTTGGCAAAGATGTCGGCCGGTTCGTTGGTCAGAATCTTCACGGTTTGGTCAACGATTTGTTCCATATACTGTTCCTTGGTCACTCCGTCATAATGTACCTCTTCCGCCCGGTAGATGCGGGAATTTCGGTTCTTGTGGTCCATGATGGTCATAGCGTCGGTGAACAGATAGTCGAAGATGCCGAGTGCCTCTTGCGAGAAGGTGGCTGTCCATTTACGTCCTTCACCTTGTACACCACAGAGGAATGGAAGCGGTTTTACTTCTTCGTGGTAGGCATATACTTCTTGGTCGTCGGTCAACATACGTCCCACGCCTCCTTCGCCGGCATTGGGAGCCACTCCGTAGTTGATGCCGTAGTTCATCGAAAGGGCATGGGCAATCTCCTTGGTGAGTCCGCCTTTCAAGTGTACGTGGTAATCAATTACGGGGAAGTTCTGTTGCTGTAAACGGATGATGGCATCGGTTTGTTCATCCACCGGCGGCAGGGTATCGTTCGGGTTGGTGGCATCGGCATCCAGTGATGTAATCGTCAGGTCGCGGAACTGCACTTTGCCTTGCTTGCCTTTTAATAAGATGTCGCCTTGGCTCAGCAGGCGCTTGGCGTATGCGTCGATGCGGTAAGGATGGGAAGGTTCGGTATAGCATACTACGTCCGTACCGTTGATACTTATGGCGATGTTCTTGTTTCGCACGGCCACTTCAAAGTCAAACCATTGGTCGTCTGCTGCCAATGAACGGTAGAGGTTGCGGACGGCAGAGAGGCTTCCCGTCTTTGGAGTACCATCGATGGCACCGTTGTGGAAAAGCACCTCGTAACCGCTCTCCCCGTCGGTGTGGAAGAGGAGCGTAGCCTCGGCTCCTTCCTCGGTTAAGGCTTGTCCTGTTAAGATGAAGTCCTTATAAACCTTGCCGGCTTTCCATGAATCACCGGGAGTAAGGGAAAATTCAGAAGGACGTTCCGAACAAGCGAAGAAGGCGATACAGAAAGAGAGATATCCCATCAGTCTTGTCGCCCAGCGGATTGTGGACTTTTTGTTCATCGTTTTTCTGATTAAAGTTTGTTTTCGTAGTACAAATATACGAATTTTCCTTATCTTTGTTCTTCAAATGATAAAAGAATATGAAGAATTTGAAGTTATGGTCGCTCGTGTGCCTGTTGGCATGTACGGCGGGGCAAGCATCGGCCGAAAAGATGTACAAATATCGTGTGAACCTGAAAGACAAGGAGGGATCGGTTTACTCCGTGAAAAAGCCGTATGAATTCTTGAGCGAACGCGCCATGGAGCGCCGTAATCGCCAAGGAATTTCGGTAGATGAAAGTGATTTGCCGGTAAGCAGGAAGTATGTGAAGAAGTTGTTGGCCACAGGTGCACGTTTGGTTACTTCCAGCCGATGGAACAATACCGTGGTGCTCGAAGTGAAGGACACACTCTTGATGGACAAGGTGAAGGAGATGCCTTTCGTGACCGGAGTGAAGAAAGTGTGGGTACAACCCGATAGTGTTCCTGCCCGCAACGCTGAACGCAAGAAAGGAGTGACGAACAAGATTGAAAAGACTGGCGATTATTATGGAAAGGCGCTTCGACAGATTGCCGTTCACGGAGGTGATAGCCTGCATGCGGCCGGTTTCTCCGGAAAGGGTATGCATGTGGCGGTGATTGATGCCGGCTTTTACAATGCGGATGAAATCAAGCTTTTCGAGAAGATGGACTTGTTGGGTACACGCGACTTTGTCAATCCGGCATCGGATATCTATGCGGAAAACGGTCATGGCATGATGGTGCTTTCGTGTATGGCAGCCAATGTGGAGGACGCGTTTGTCGGTACGGCTCCTGATGCTTCTTTCTGGTTGCTCCGTAGCGAAGATGCAGATACCGAACAGCCTGTCGAAGAAGATTATTGGGCGGCTGCTATCGAATTTGCTGATAGTGTGGGGGTAGATGTCGTGAATACTTCATTGGGATATCACGCTTTTGATGAAGGATATGCCGGATACCGCTATCGCGATTTGGACGGACATACTTCCCTGATGTCGCACTCGGCTTCGTTGGCGGCAGATAAGGGTGTGATTGTGGTATGTAGTGCCGGGAATTCGGGCCGTGGAGCCTGGAAAAAGATGACACCTCCGGGAGATTCTGAAAACGTGTTGACCGTGGGTGCCATGAACAAGGATTTGGTGAATGCCGATTTCTCTTCCATCGGACATACGTCGGACGGACGCGTCAAGCCGGATGTGATGGCCGTAGGGGTTGCTTCAGTGGTATCGGGTGGAAACGGTACGGTTTCAAAAGGAAACGGAACTTCTTTTGCTTCGCCCATCATGTGCGGCATCGTGGCTTGTTTCTGGCAAGCATGTCCGTGGCTTACCGCCAAGGAAGTAATCAAGGCCGTCCAGCAAGCGGGCGACCGTGCGGACTTCCCTGATAATATTTATGGTTATGGTGTGCCGAATCTTTGGAAGGCGTATAAGGAGATTTCTCACCACAGAGCAACACAGAGTTTCACTGAGTAATAATTTAAAGGAGATAAATAACAACTCTGTGTAACTCCGTGTACTCAGTGGTGAAGAAATAAATGACAATGGAACAACAAGCTCTCTCTCTTTACGAACTCAACGGATTGGTGAAGCGAAGCATCCGTTCGTGTCTGCCCGATACTTATTGGGTACAGGCGGAGCTAAGCGATGTCCGAACAAACTATTCGGGACATTGCTACTTAGAGTTCGTACAGAAGGATGCAGGTGGAAATAACCTGATAGCCAAGGCGAGAGGAACCATCTGGAGCAACATCTTCAAGATGCTGAAGCCTTACTTCGAGCAGGAGACGGGACAAGCGTTTACCTCAGGTATCAAGGTGCTGGTCAATGTCTCCGTGGAGTTTCACGAACTCTATGGCTATTCGCTCACGGTGCTCGATATTGACCCTACTTACACGGTGGGCGATATGGAAAGGAAACGTCGGGAAATCCTCCGTCAGTTGGAAGAAGAAGGGGTGATTGACTTGAATAAGGAACTGGAGATGCCTCTTTTGCCACAGAGGGTAGCGGTTATTTCATCCGCCACGGCAGCAGGGTATGGCGACTTCTGCAACCAGTTGGCGAACAATCCCCGTGGATATGGCTTCCGCACCGAACTCTTCCCGGCCATCATGCAAGGCGAACGGGTGGAGGAGAGCATCATTGCCGCTCTTGATGCCATTTACGAACGGATGGAGGAGTTCGATGTGGTGGTGATTATTCGTGGAGGAGGGGCGACCTCCGACTTGTCGGGTTTCGACACCTACGCATTGGCGGCAAACTGTGCCCAGTTTCCTTTGCCCATCATCACGGGCATCGGTCATGAACGGGATGATACGGTCATCGACAAAGTGGCTCATACCCGAGTGAAGACCCCTACGGCAGCTGCGGAATTCCTCATCGCAAAGATGGACAAATGCGCTGACGTTTTGGATGAAACGTCTTCACGATTGATGCAAAGCGTGAGGAATCGTCTTTTGTGGGAGCATAGACGGATGGAAAGCTTGAAGCAGCGTATCCCTTCGGCGGTGTATAAGCGGATATCCGATGCCAAATATGGCTTGCTCACGGCACAGCGGGATTTGCAGATGGCTTCCCGTCAGTTCCTGTCCATCAAGAAGCATCGGTTGGAACTCTTGCAACAACGTTTGAACGATGCCTTGCCCGAAAAGCAGTTGGCACGTGGGTATAGCATCACGTTGAAGGACGGCAAGGCGGTAAAAGATGCTTCTGCTTTGAAGGAAGGGGATAAATTGGTTACGGTGTTGCATCAAGGTAAGGTTGAATCAGTAGTGAAAAAGAAATAAGTTTATGGCAAAGAAAAAAGAAACATACTCGCAAGCAATGGCTCGCTTGGAGACCATCGTCCGACAGGTGGATAGCAATGAGTTGGAAATCGACGAATTGGTGGAGAAAATAAAGGAAGCCAATGAAATCATCGCCTTTTGTAGCGAGAAACTGAAGAAAGCAGACACTGAAATTGAAAAATTATTGTCGGATAAGCAAGAAAGTGAAGAATAATCTGTATTTTTGCCTAAAACAAGATAATAACAAGTAAAAACATACAGATATGAAAGAAATTGATTGGTCAAGTCTGTCTTTCGGTTATATGAAGACCGACTACAATGTACGTTGCTGGTATCGCAATGGTGCATGGGGTGAAATCGAAGTTAGTTCGGAAGAAACGCTGAACATCCATATGGCAGCTACTTGCTTGCACTATGGTCAGGAAGCTTTCGAAGGCTTGAAGGCTTATCGTTGCCCGGATGGTAAGGTTCGCGTGTTCCGTATGGACGAAAACGCAGCCCGTCTGCAAAGTTCTTGCCGTGGTATCATGATGCCGGAACTCCCGACAGAATTGTTCGAAGCCATGGTGACAAAGGTGGTTCGTATGAACGAACGTTTCATCCCTCCTTACGAAAGTGGTGCAAGCCTCTACATCCGTCCGTTGCTCATCGGTACAGGTGCTCAGGTAGGTGTGAAGCCGGCCAACGAATATTTGTTCTTGATTTTCGTTAGCCCGGTAGGTCCTTATTTCAAGGGTGGTTTCTCGGCAAATCCGTATGCCATTACCCGCAAGTACGACCGTGCAGCTCCGCTCGGTACCGGTATCTATAAGGTAGGTGGTAACTATGCAGCCAGCCTTTGTGCCAGCAAGGAAGCTCACGATGCCGGCTATTCAGCTGAATTCTACCTCGATGCCAAGGAAAAGAAGTACATCGACGAATGTGGTGCTGCCAACTTCTTCGGTATCAAGGACAACACCTACATCACTCCGAAATCATCGTCTATCCTTCCGTCCATTACCAACAAGAGCTTGATGCAGTTGGCCGAAGATTTGGGCTTGAAGGTAGAACGTCGCCCGATTGCGGAAGAAGAACTTGCAACCTTCGAAGAAGCAGGTGCTTGTGGTACAGCTGCCGTTATCTCTCCCATCCAACGCATCGACGACCCTGAAAACGGAAAGAGCTATGTGTTCAGCGAAGACGGCAAGCCAGGTCCTATCAGCACCATGCTTTACAACAAGTTGCGTGGCGTGCAATACGGCATCGAACCGGATGTACACGGCTGGACAAAGGTAGTGATTGAATAATTGAATATTATTTTAGGCACGGATTACACGGATTTCACGGAATTAGTTGGTGATAACATACGCTAAGAACCGTGTTAATCCGTGTAATCCGTGCCTTAAAAACATCAATATGGGAAAAGGAAAATTAGCGAAGTTTGCAGATATGGCGGATTATCCGCACGTGTTCGAATACCCTTACTCGGTGGTCGATAATGTGCCTTTCGAGATGAAGGGCAACTGGAATCGTGACTTCTTCAAGAACGACCATCCGATTGTCCTCGAATTGGGATGCGGACGTGGCGAATACACCGTAGGTTTGGGACGCATGTACCCCGACAAGAACTTCATCGGTGTTGATATCAAGGGTGCCCGTATGTGGACAGGTGCTACCGATGCCTTGAACGAAGGCATGAAGAACGTGGCTTTCCTCCGCACGAACATCGAAATCATCGACCGTTTCTTTGCCGAAGGTGAAGTGAGCGAAATTTGGCTTACCTTCTCCGACCCGCAGATGAAGAAGGCCACCAAGCGACTCACCTCGACGTACTTCATGAACCGTTATCGCAAGTTCTTGACTCCCGATGGCTTGATTCACCTCAAGACGGACAGTAACTTCATGTTCACCTACACCAAGTACATGGTGGAAGAAAACAAGTTCCCCGTGGAGTTCTGCACCGACGACCTCTATCATTCGGGGTTGGTGGACGACATCCTCGGCATCCGTACTTATTACGAACAACAATGGCTCGACCGTGGCTTGAACATCAAGTACATGAAGTTCCGCCTCCCGCAAGAGGGTGAACTCCGTGAGCCGGATGTGGAAATCGAACTCGATGAATACCGTAGCTACAACCGAAGCAAAC
>JAFQBF010000154.1 GCA_017416735.1 Bacteroidaceae bacterium
TATTTTGCTATCTGGTATTATTATTCTATTGGCGAAGTCAATGGGAAGTGAGTGTCGTATATGCTAATATGTAATGGTTGGATAATATATAGCCTTTCTCACTTCCCGGTGTGAAAGGCTTTTTTATTAGAAATAAATTAAAAGACATTATAAACTGTAAGTTATGAGTGACAGATTATTTATTTTTGATACCACTCTAAGAGACGGCGAACAGGTGCCGGGGTGTCAGTTGAATACGGTAGAAAAGATTCAGGTAGCCAAGCAATTGGAAGCATTGGGCGTGGATGTAATTGAAGCAGGTTTCCCTATTTCCAGTCCGGGCGATTTCAATTCGGTAGTCGAAATCTCCAAGGCAGTGACCTGGCCGACTATTTGTGCTTTGACCCGTGCCATCGAACGCGACATTGATGTAGCTGCACAGGCTTTGCGCTTTGCGAAGCGTAAACGTATCCATACAGGTATTGGTACTTCAGATTCACATATCCGTTATAAATTCAATTCGAGCAGAGAAGAAATTATCGAACGTGCGGTGCAGGCAGTCCGTTATGCCCGCCGATATACGGATGATGTGGAATTTTATGCAGAAGATGCCGGTCGTACAGACAATGAATACTTGGCTCGCGTGGTAGAAGCTGTCATTACTGCGGGTGCAACAGTGGTGAATATTCCGGATACTACCGGTTATTGTCTTCCTTCAGAATATGGTGCAAAAATCAAGTATTTGATGGAGCATGTAGACAATATCGATAAGGCGATTATTTCCACCCATTGTCACAACGATTTGGGTATGGCTACTGCCAATACTATTGCCGGAATCTTGAATGGTGCCCGTCAGGTGGAAGTGACAATTAATGGTATCGGTGAGCGTGCCGGTAATACTGCCTTGGAAGAAGTGGCAATGATTATCAAGAGTCATAGTACGATTGATTTGGATACGAATATCAATACGCAGAAGATTTATCCGGCGAGCCGTATGGTATCGAGCTTGATGAATATGCCGGTTCAACCGAACAAGGCAATTGTGGGTAGAAATGCGTTTGCTCACTCATCGGGAATTCATCAGGATGGTGTATTGAAGAATGTACAGACTTACGAAATCATCGACCCGAAAGATGTAGGTATTGATGACAGTGCTATCGTATTGACAGCCCGTAGTGGTCGTGCTGCCTTGAAGCATCGTCTTCACATCTTGGGTGTAGAGATGGATCAGGACAAGCTTGATAAGGTATATGAAGATTTCTTGAAGTTGGCCGACAAGAAGAAGGACATAACCGATGATGATATTCTGGTTTTGGCTGGTGCGGATAGAAACGACAACCACCACATCAAGTTGGAATTCTTGCAGGTAACTAGTGGGGTAGGTGTCCGTTCGGTAGCTAGCTTGGGATTGAACATAGCTGGTGAACGTTTCGAATCGGCAGCCAGCGGTAATGGTCCGGTGGATGCAGCCATCAAGGCATTGAAGAAGATTATTGATCGCCACATGGAATTGAAAGAATTTACCATCCAGGCTATCAGCAAGGGCTCGGATGATATGGGTAAGGTTCACATGCAAGTGGAATACGACGGTCAGATGTATTATGGTTTCGGTGCCAATACCGATATTATTGCAGCTTCCGTAGAAGCATACATCGACTGTATCAACAATTTTAAAAGATAAAGTGATTTAAGTAAAAAGATTGATTATGGCAAATACATTGTTTGATAAAATATGGGATGCTCACGTCGTGCAGCAGGTAGAGGATGGTCCTACCCAACTCTATATTGACCGACTCTATTGTCACGAAGTGACCAGTCCGCAAGCATTCGCTGGGATGCGTGCTCGTGGATTGAAATGTTTCCGTCCCGATCATATCTATTGTATGCCGGACCATAATACGCCGACACACGATCAGGACAAACCGATAGAAGACCCGGTATCCAAGACACAGGTGGATACCTTGGCAAAAAACGTCGAAGATTTTGGCTTGAACCACTTCGGTATGATGCATCCGAAGAATGGTATCATTCACGTAGTGGGACCGGAAAGAGGATTGACGCTTCCGGGGATGACCATTGTTTGTGGGGATTCGCATACGTCGACTCACGGTGCAATGGGCGCAGTAGCTTTCGGTATCGGTACCAGTGAGGTGGAAATGGTTTTGGCTTCGCAATGTATCTTGCAGGCTCGTCCGAAGACGATGCGTATTACTATTGATGGTGAATTGGGTAAGGGCGTAACTGCCAAGGATATGGCGCTCTATATGATGTCGAAGATGACTACCAGTGGTGCGACGGGTTATTTTGTGGAATATGCTGGTTCGGCAGTTCGCAATCTGACTATGGAAGGTCGCTTGACCCTCTGTAACCTAAGTATCGAAATGGGTGCCCGTGGAGGTATGGTAGCTCCGGATGATACGACTTTCGAATACATCAAAGGTAGAGAATATGCGCCGAAAGGTGAAGCATGGGACAAGGCATTGGCATACTGGAAGACTTTGAAGAGCGATAACGATGCTGTGTTCGACAAGGAAGTACGTTATGATGCAGCCGATATCCAACCGATGATTACTTATGGAACCAATCCGGGTATGGGTATGGGGATCACGGAACAGATTCCGCAGAGTGACGGAACCGCTTCTTTTGAGAAGTCCCTGAACTATATGGGCTTTCAAGCAGGTGAAGGTTTATTAGGTAAAAAGATAGATTATGTTTTCTTGGGTGCATGTACCAACGGTCGCATTGAGGACTTCCGTGCGTTTGCTTCCATCGTTAAAGGACATCGGAAGGCCGATAATGTGATTGCTTGGTTGGTACCGGGATCTTGGATGGTGGATGCACAAATCCGAGAGGAAGGATTAGATAAGGTATTGGCAGAAGCAGGTTTTGCTATTCGTCAGCCAGGTTGTTCAGCTTGTCTGGCAATGAACGATGACAAGATTCCGGCAGGAAAGTATGCGGTATCGACTTCGAACCGTAATTTTGAAGGCCGTCAGGGACCGGGATCCCGTACGTTGTTGGCCAGTCCGTTGACAGCTGCTGCAGCAGCCATTACGGGAGTGATTACAGACCCTAGAGAATTCATGTAAAAATCAGTAGGTATGAAACAGAAATTTAACATCATAACCAGCACTTGCGTGCCATTGCCTTTGGAAAATGTGGATACCGACCAAATTATCCCGGCACGCTTTCTGAAAGCAACTACCCGTGAAGAAAAGTTCTTCGGTGATAACTTGTTTCGTGATTGGCGTTATCATCCCGATGGAAGCTTGAATGAAGACTTCGTATTGA
>JAFQBF010000019.1 GCA_017416735.1 Bacteroidaceae bacterium
CGGGCAGGCGTCCGTTTTCCTTCTCGATGGATTTCAGGATAGTGCGCACCTCTTCGGCGGATAGCGGTGTGGTGAGTCGTGCCACTTGATTGGAGAAGGGCGACAGGAAACCGCTTCCGATGGCTTCCGTCTCCATTTCGGTACCGAAACGGATGTCGGGAAAGGAGTGTGCCAAAGCCTTTCGGGCATTCTCCATACGGGTTTTTCTTCCCGTGTTGCTGCCCATACAGAGCAGGCAAGTGTGTAGAATCATCGGATAAATATTTAAAATTCAGTGCAAATGTAGGAAATGTTTTGTACATTTGCGCCGTTTAATCGAAAAAGAAAGATACTATGACGCTCAATCGTACGATACCGCCTTCCATCCGCCCCTTGGGCAACTTCGACCTGACCCGTCCCGAGCGTCGTCGGATGAGGAATGGCATTCCCCTGAACATCATCCGGGCAGGCTCGCAGGAGGTTGTCCGGTTCGATGTGCTGATAGGGGCAGGACAGTGGCACCAGACACAGGCCTTGCAGGCGATGTTTGCCAACCGGATGCTTCGTGAAGGGACACGCTCGATGACTTCCGCCCGGATAGCCGAGAAGCTGGATTACTATGGGGCTTGGCTGGAATTGTCGTCTTCGCCCAACTGCGGTTTCGTTACGCTCTATTCGCTCAACAAATACTTTCCGCATACACTGGCTGTCATTGCCGATATGCTGATGCATCCCCTCTTTCCCGAGAAGGAGCTGGAAGTGGTGGTGGAGACCAACCGTCAGCAGTTCTTAGTGAACAGTACGAGGGTGGAAGTGATAGCCCGCAAGCAGCTTAACCGTTCCCTGTTCGGCGATGTCCATCCTTTCGGACGCTTTGCCGAGGAAACCGACTACGGGCGTATCTCGTCCGAGGTGCTCCGCGAGTTCTACCGCAAGTATTATCATTCGGCCAACTGTTCGGTGTATGTGTCGGGCAAGGTCACTCCCGAAATTATCCGCTGCATCGAGGAGAGCTTGGGCGATTCGCCTTGGGGAGAAATCCGTCCGATGCCTTCCTTGCCCCTGTACGAGCCTCAGACTTCTGCCGAGAAACAGGTCTTCGTGGAGAAAGCCGATGCCTTGCAGAGTTCGCTCAAGATGGGTGGCTTTGTGATGGACAGGACGCATCCCGATTTCCTGAAAGCCCGTGTGATGGTGACACTTTTCGGAGGCTACTTCGGAAGCCGCCTGATGTCGAACATTCGTGAGGACAAGGGATATACCTACGGCATCGGGGCAGGCATCATAAATTGTCCCGGTAGCGGTGTGCTGGCCGTTACTACCGAAGCCGACAACAGTTACATTGATGCCATCATCCGGGAGGTGTATCACGAGATGGACCGTATGTGCAACGACTTGGCTCCCCGTGAGGAACTCGAAATGGTGCGCAGCTATATGCTGGGTGACTTGTGCCGTTCGTACGAAGGCCCCTTCTCGCTTTCGGATGCGTGGATTTATGTGGAAACCGCAGGGCTGGATGATGAATTCTTTGCACGTTCAGTGGATGCCATCAGAAGTGTGACTGCTGATGAAATCCGTACTTTGGCGCAGCGCTATTTCTGTAAAGAAAAGCTAATTGAGGTCGTTGCGGGCAAAAAAATATAAATTCATTTCATTCCAACGGCGGAAAGTCGTATCTTTGGGCAGAATTAAAGGGAAAAAGATGAAAAGATACGCATATATATTGGTTTTATGGCTCGTGGCGGCAAGTGCATCGGCACAAATCAAGATTGGAAACCACACCTTCAAGGACGGTGCCGAATATACCGGCGAGCTGAAAGGAAAGCGTCCTCACGGAAAAGGGCGTACCGTTTTCAAGAGTGGTGACATCTACGAGGGAAACTATGTGAAAGGCAAGCGTCAGGGTGAAGGAACTTACCTTTTCCACGATGGCGAGAAGTATGTGGGCGAATGGTTCCAGGACCAGCAGCACGGAAGGGGAACTTTCTACTTTATGAACAACAACCGATACGAAGGTATGTGGTATGCCGACTTTCAGGAAGGCGACGGGACGATGTATTATTACAACGGCGATACGTACGTGGGACAGTGGCATCAGGATATGCGTAACGGAAAGGGCATCTACACCTGGAAGGCCGGGGCCAAGTATGAAGGTGGCTGGAAAGCCGACAAGAAAGACGGTTACGGCACGATGGTTTGGCCGGACAATTCGAAATATGTAGGCGACTGGGTAGCCGATGCCCGGGAAGGAAAAGGTACTTTCCATTACATCAACGGCGATAAGTATGTAGGCGACTGGAAAGCCGACGTTCAGCACGGAAAAGGAATCTATTACTTCAGCAGCGGAGACCGCTATGAGGGCGATTATGTGGACGGTGGACGCACCGGACAAGGCATCTATGTGCATAAGAACGGCGACAAGTATGTAGGACAGTTCCAGAACGGCGAACAGTATGGCATAGGGACATTCACTTGGTCCAACGGAGCGGTTTATGAGGGCCGGTGGGTAGATAACGTGCGCAGCGGAAAAGGACACTACAAGTGGGCGAACGGCGATGAGTATGAAGGCGACTGGAAGGACGATATGCCCGACGGCGAAGGCTCCTTGACCCTGAAGGACGGCACCCGCTACAAGGGAGGATTCAGCAAGGGACTGGAAGAAGGAAAAGGCGTGATGATAACACCGGACGGCGTCCGTTTTGAAGGCTCCTTCAAGCAGGGGAAGAAGCACGGACCCTTCGTGGAAACCGATAAAGAGGGGAAAATCATCCGGAAAGGTGTATATAAATTTGGAACTTTGGACGTAAGCCAAAAATAAAGATGTTTTTTTTTGGCACAAACCGAATATATTTCGTAAGTTTGTGAAACTTTGTAAAACAACCTATAAAAATAGATATTATGGAAGTAGTAAAGAATGCCAAACCTAAATTGAAATTGATTGAAAATGACCCTTGGCTGGAACCTTTCTCGGCAGCTATCGAGGGAAGACATCAGAATGTCCTGAACAAGGAACTGGAACTGACAAACGGTGGAAAGACTACCTTGTCCGACTTTGCTTCGGGTTATCTTTATTTTGGCTTGCATCGCTCCCGCAAGGGATGGGTGTTCCGTGAATGGGCTCCGAATGCCACGGAAATCTATTTGATTGGGGATTTCAACAACTGGCAGATGAAGCCGGCATACCGTATGAAGAGACTGAAACGCTCGAACGGTGTGTGGGAACTTGAAATGAAGCCCGAAGCTTTGAAGCACGGCGACTTGTTCAAGTTGAAAGTGATTTGGGAAGGTGGCGAAGGCGAACGCATCCCTTCATACGCCAACCGTGTGGTGCAGGACGAAGTGACCAAGATATTCAGCGCACAGGTATGGGCTCCTGAAAAGCCTTATCATTTCCGCAAGAAGGTATTCCGTGCGAAGACCGACCCTTTGATGATTTACGAATGCCACGTGGGTATGTCACAGCAGGAAGAAAAGGTGGGTACATATAATGAATTCCGTGAAAACGTGCTTCCGCGTGTGGCTGCTGCCGGTTACAACTGTATCCAGGTGATGGCTATCCAGGAACACCCTTATTATGGTAGCTTCGGTTATCACGTGTCCAATTTCTTCGCTCCGTCTTCACGCTTCGGTACTCCGGAAGAATTGAAGCAGCTCATCGACGAAGCTCACCGTATGGGCATCGCCGTGATTATGGACATCGTTCACTCGCACGCCGTGAAGAACGAAAACGAAGGCTTGGGTAACTTTGCAGGCGACCCGAACCAGTATTTCTATCCGGGCGGACGCCGCGAGCATCCGGCTTGGGACTCGCTCTGCTTCGACTACGGCAAGAACGAAGTGCTTCACTTCCTCCTCTCCAACTGTAAGTACTGGATGGAAGAATTCCGTTTCGACGGCTTCCGTTTCGACGGTGTGACTTCTATGCTCTATCATAGCCACGGCTTGGGCGAAGCCTTCTGCAACTATGGCGACTATTACAATGGCAATCAGGACGACAATGCCATCTGCTACTTGACATTGGCCAACAAGCTTATCCACGAAGTGAACTCCAAGGCTATCACCATCGCCGAAGAAGTGTCGGGTATGCCGGGCTTGGCTGCTCCGGTAGAAAACGGCGGATATGGCTTCGACTATCGTATGGCGATGAACGTGCCCGACTATTGGATCAAGATTATCAAGGAACGTGTGGACGAAGACTGGAAACCGAGCAGTATGTTCTGGGAAGTGACCAACCGCCGTGCCGACGAAAAGACCATTTCTTATGCTGAAAGTCACGACCAGGCTCTCGTGGGCGACAAGACCATCATCTTCCGCCTCATTGATGCCGATATGTACTGGCACTTCAAGAAGGGTGACGAAAACTATATGGCACACCGTGGTATCGCCCTCCACAAGATGATTCGTTTGCTCACCGCATCGACCATCAACGGTGGTTACCTGAACTTTATGGGTAACGAGTTCGGTCATCCGGAATGGATTGACTTCCCGCGCGAAGGCAACGGATGGTCGCACAAGCACGCTCGCCGTCAGTGGAACTTGGTGGACGACAAGGAACTTTGCTACCACTATCTGGGCGACTTCGACCGCGAAATGGTTCACTTGCTCCGTAGCGTGAAGGACCTTCAGGACACTCCGGTCATTGAAATCTGGCACAACGATGGCGACCAGGTGCTGGCATACCGTCGTAAGAACCTGATTTTCGTGTTCAACTTCCACCCGAACAAGTCGTTCACCGACTATGGCTTCCTGGTGCCGACAGGTGCATACGATGTGGTGCTCAATACCGACAATCCTGACTTCGGTGGCTTCGGTTCGTCGGACGACAGCATCCGTCACTTCACCAACTTCGACCCGGTGTACAAGAAGGACAAGAAGGAATGGCTGAAGCTTTACATCCCGGCCCGTTCGGCAGTGGTATTGAAGAAAGTGAAAGCTTGATGAAATGAATGACGATAACAAGAACATAAACAGTAGAAGAACCGCTCGCATCCTCACCGTTGCGTGCGGTCTTCTTTTCTCTCTATTCAGCATTGTCTATCTTTCTGTCTTTCAGAAGGATGTTATGGAGGCGCTCCACTATTCGCTGGCCCAGGGAAAGACCGTTTATGCACCTTGGATTACAGCGGTTTTGGTCACTGTAGTGCTGTTGGTGCTCTGGTGGGCTATCAATGGTCTGGTGGGTCTGAAAGGCCCTCTCAAGTCCTTGTCTTACTTCCCTTGCTTCCTGTTGCTGGGTGTGCTTACCGATGTAGGACACAATGTGTATAATGGTGGAGGCATTGATGCCGTATGGGCGTGGCTGTTGCCTCTTTTGTTGTTGCTCCATCTGGCATTGGGTTGGCTGTTGGCTCGTGTTGACCGTCTGTGGCTCAATCCCGAAATGCGGGAGTCTATTACGGTCAATTCAAACCTCCTTGTTTTGCTTCTGCTGTGTTTTATGACCATAGGCATCGGAAATACCGACATCCACTTCCATCACGAGCTGCAGATGGAGGAAGCCTTGCGCAAGCGTGATTATGAGACAGCCCGACGGATAGCCGAAAAGACTATGGACCCTAACCGTAACCTTACCGCCCTGCGTGCATACGCTCTCTCGCGGGAAGGAACGATGGGAGAGTACCTTTTCCGGTATCCGCAACTGTATGGGGCTGCCGGTCTGTTGATGGGCACTTCGGACGAAAAAGCGCTCCGTCTCAATGCAGATAGCCTGTATGTCTATTTGGGTGCCCGTCCTGCCTTGGGAGAATCGGCGATGGATTTCTTTGAGCGTATCTGCGAGGAAGAGTCGGGCAACTATACCACGCTTGACTATTACCTCTCGGCATTGCTGCTCGAAAAGAAATTGGATGAGTTTGTAACCTCTTTCAAGGAACTTTATATGGTTCGCGATTCAGTGCCCCGATATTATCGTCAGGCATTGTTCCTGTACGGAAAGATGCACGGACAGGCCGCTTCGGAGACTCCCGATGAAGCTATGGAAGCTCTTTGGGATAAGTATTCGAAAAAGAAGGAAGAACTTACCGGACATCGTGGTGAAGGCAACTGGATGCGACGGGAGTTCGGCGACACGTATTGGTGGTATTATCAATACAAATGATACTGATGTTTTTCGTGTTTGGGCACGGATTTCACGGATTGACACGGTTTTAGGTGGGTGCAAACATCAACTATATCTGTGTAATCCGTGAAATCCGTGCCTAAAAAGCATATAGAAGTTTTTTTTGTACTTACTTTTTTTGTATTTTTGCGCCCAATCATCTGAATTTTGAATAATAATAAAAACAAAAATATATGGCAGTAGAAATTAAAGGACTTACCAAGCGTAGCGAAGACTACTCTAAATGGTACAATGAATTGGTGGTGAAGGCCGACTTGGCAGAACAGTCGGCAGTGCGTGGATGTATGGTCATCAAGCCCTACGGTTACGCTATCTGGGAAAAGATGCAGCGTCAGTTGGACGATATGTTCAAGGAAACCGGTCACGTGAACGCTTACTTCCCCTTGCTCATCCCGAAGTCATACCTCAGCCGCGAAGCCGAACACGTGGAAGGCTTTGCCAAGGAATGTGCCGTGGTGACTCACTATCGTCTCAAGAATGCAGAAGACGGTTCGGGCGTGACCGTTGACCCGGCAGCGAAGCTGGAAGAAGAACTCATCATCCGTCCGACATCGGAAACCATCATCTGGAGTACATACAAGAACTGGATTAACTCTTACCGCGACCTGCCTATCCTGTGCAACCAGTGGGCCAACGTGATGCGCTGGGAAATGCGTACCCGCTTGTTCCTCCGCACCGCCGAATTCTTGTGGCAGGAAGGCCATACCGCCCACGCTACCCGTGAAGAAGCCGTGGAAGAAGCCGAAAAGATGCTTCACGTGTATGGCGACTTTGCCGAAAACTATATGGCCGTGCCGGTGGTACGCGGTGTGAAGAGTGCCAACGAACGCTTTGCCGGTGCGCTCGACACTTACACCATCGAAGGCTTGATGCAAGACGGAAAGGCCCTTCAGTGCGGTACATCCCACTTCCTCGGCCAGAACTTCGCCAAGGCATTCAACGTTCAGTTCGTCGATAAGAACAACAAGCTCGACTACGTTTGGGCTACTTCTTGGGGTGTATCTACCCGCTTGATGGGTGCCTTGATTATGACCCACTCGGACGACAACGGCCTCGTGCTTCCGCCGAACTTGGCTCCGATTCAGGTAGTCATCGTGCCTATCTACAAGAACGCCGACCAGCTGGCAGCCATCGACGCGAAGGTGAACGGCATCGTGGCCAAGCTCAAGGCAATGGGCATCAGCGTGAAGTACGACAACGCCGACAACAAGCGTCCGGGCTTCAAGTTTGCTGATTATGAGTTGAAGGGTGTACCTGTTCGCCTCGTGATGGGTGGCCGCGACCTCGAAAACAACACGATGGAAGTGATGCGTCGTGATACCCTTGAAAAGCATACCGTGTCTTGCGACGGCATCGAAGAATACGTACAGGCTCTCTTGAAGGAAATCCAGCAGAACATCTATCAGAAGGCTTTGGACTACCGTTTGGCTCACACCGTGAAGGTGGACACTTACGAAGAGTTCAAGCAGAAGATTGAAGAAGGCGGCTTCATCCTGGCTCACTGGGACGGTACTCCGGAAACCGAAGAACGCATCAAGGAAGAAACCAAGGCAACCATCCGCTGCGTGCCATTGGAAGCCGACGAAGAAAGCCTCCAGCCGGGCGTGGATATGGTGACAGGCAAGCCGTCTGCCCGCCGTGTCTTGTTTGCGAGAGCTTATTGATTTTTGCTCTTAAATTGGCATAGACCACAGAATTTGCTGAAACTCCTTACACTCCTGCCACCGTGACTTAACTCGTTGTGGCTCAGTGTGTATATGGTGGCACGAGTGCTGCAACCGCTCTTGCTCTCCTTACACCCTGTCTCGTAAATAGTTTCTTGCCGGAATTGTTGAAGAAGAAATGAAAACTCTTCTTCAACAATTTCATTTTCTTCTTGATGTTTTGCCCGATACGCCTTCGCGAATTTATATTTCGCCTTCGCATATTTGAAAATCGCCTTCACGATTTTGAGAAATGTCAGCACGATTTTGGTGGCAGGAACCATTGGACGGTTGCACCACTCCTGCCACCCGTTTTTCGTTGATTCATTGGTAGTTAACCTTCGGTGGCAGGAGTGTAAGGAGTTTCGGCAAATTTCTTGTAGATGCACATTTTTGTTCAAATCCTTTCGTTTTTCCTTTATATCCTATTATTTTTATTTAAACCTTACCGATATCGCTCCAACATTTTCCCAATCATTTCCTTCATTTCTTCTCTGAGCTTGGCAGGTTTCAGCACTTCCACTTCATTGCATTGCGAGAGCAGCTCTTGACGGAAGTCAAAGGTCGGTCGGAGATGGAATTCGAAATCCGCATAGTCGGGTGTGGTCTTCACTTCCTTCTGCGAGTGATGGAGTGGAAGGGTACGTAGGTAGTTCGTAAAAGGAGGATAAGTACGGATGACTATCTTCTGTGCCTTGTCTTTGGTACTACACAACACCCCGTAATAATCCTTGAAGAACAGTTCGGTGTCAAAGTCGGATGGATAGACGAAACTCTCTTCCGTTTCTTCCAAAGCCAGGATGCGGTCGAGTGCATAGATGGTAGGAGTTTCACGCTTGTTGTCTTTGGCCAACAGATACCATCGTTGTTTGAATACTTTAATGGCGTAAGGTTCTACAGTAATGGTGTAACCGGTAGTTTGACCGAATTTTCGGTATGTCATCATCAACTTATAATCCTGTTTCATGGCGTTGATAATGGGTTGTAGGTATTCCTTTCCTGCAGGAATGTTTTCCAGCATAATGCGGTCTTTCAGCGAACCGCTTTCCATCAACATATTACTGATGGAAAGGGAGTCGAGCAACCAATCTTGAAGGTTATTGTTTTTCAGTACTTCCTCGTTCTCAATGTAATAATAATAACCACCTTTACGTTGACACTCGATGCAGAGTCCGAAGATTTCCTCAATGGCCATTTTGTGCCGGTTGAAAGTCATACGAGTCATCGGGACTCCTCCGCTCATCTCTGTCCGTACCCATCTTTCGTTGAGTTCCTGTAGGCTGATACCTCCCGAGCGGTAGATAGTGTCGGTCAGCCAAATGTATTGCTTGAAGATTTCGGATGCTTTCATAGATAATCAAAGGTATTAATGGGTACAAATTAAAGGCTTTTCGACGATTTTATCAA
>JAFQBF010000155.1 GCA_017416735.1 Bacteroidaceae bacterium
ATATCTTGAAGAATCATCAGCATAAGGACAAGAAAGCCTCGATCAAAAGAAAAAGAATGAAAGCAGCGTGGGACGAAGATTATCTTAAAAGTTTACTAATAGCCTGGTTAAAAGCTTTTTAATTCATGCGTTTTCTCTGAAACTAAGGTTTAGTTTTAAAAAACCGAAGCGTAATCTTATGAAACCACAGCGTGGTTTAACTTATGGATGCAGACGTTCGGACGTTTCCGACAGGTCGTGAAGAGGTTTCTGATTAGATTCGTATAAAAATGGGAGGAGTGTCAAAATGAAATTTGCCTATCAAAGTGTCATCCTGAGCAACGCGAAGGATCTCGGTAACACCACTTGATGCACTCGAGATTCTTCGCTTCGCTCTGAATGACATTACTTTTTAATAGCAACGTTGCATTATGCCCCCCTCGTTTAGTTGCATGAGAGTTTATGATGAAAAAACGATTTTACATGACACCGCTGTCCGAGTCGCTATTGCTCATGCGCTTGCTCTTGCTCTTGTAGTCACGACCGAAAGAAATGTTCCACGAAAGGGTTGCCCAAATGGCGCAAGCTGTATCATCGATGTTATAGCGGTACTTGTTGCCGGCATACTGGTTTATGTAATTCTCTTCGCGTTTATACTCCTTCGAGAAAGGATTGATGAGCATCAAGCCCACATTGACCTTCTTGATGCGGTATTGAGCACTAAAAATATGGATTTCTTCACCAGTAGAAAGCATTTCCCCATAAAAATGGTCAGCATTCTTGTGATATAATGCTTGCAAGGTAAGGTTCTTGTACATCAAGGCTGCTTGAAGTTCCACCCCAAGGCTGTTTATTTGATGATAGTAGTCCAAGCCATGACTCCAATAGCTATTGTTGGAGATGCTTCCGCTCAACTGAAGCATATCCCAAAGCATACCGACACGCACATTCATACCCACACTTAGCTTCTGGAACCTGTCATGATTGGCATAGCTATGGATAAACTTGTCGTTTTCACGATAGACATGCGTCATGATAGGATTATTGCGATGGTTGTAATTGGTATAGAAACCAACATTTACCTTCCCCTTGTTATAATTCAGACGGAAACTGGCATTATTGGAATAATAAGGTTTCAAGTCTGGATTGCCTCGTTTGATTTGCAAGGAGTCGGTCAACTGGTCTACATCACTTAATTGCGAGAGCGACGGATTCATGGTACCGATATTTCCGGAAAGTGAAGCACTCCATTGCTTGTTGAAGGTATGGCTGAGGCTAAAACGGGGATTGAACGACCATTCTTCTTCATCTTCTCCACCTTGCTTGAACCACAAACGGGAAGCAGCCATGCTTATCATGTAATTGAGTTTACCCAACTTGCCTTTATATTGTGCATACCCTCCGGTGTAAGCCTGATTCATACGGGTATGATATTGCAAAGTACCTAAGTAAGTGTTGTTCGTATAACTCTGGGTGTGACTGATACCTGTTGTCAGCTTTCCTCCGTTCTTGAAACCCTTCTCATAGATAGCTTCCGCAATGAGCGAATACTTCTTTCCCTTCACGGCAGAAGAATAATCCACGATGTTTTCATTGTTCAGGAACTCCTGATAGCTACTCCGGTTGTAAGTGTTGATATAGGTTCCCACCGCATTGAAGGCAATGAACTGCTTGTTCTTCAAGTTCTTTTGAAAGTAGACATCCATGTAAGGAGTCGTATTTCGGTTATGCGACCAATTACGGCGATTAGTTACTATATTCGAATATTCCTCGGTCAAGAGTTTTCCCTCTTCCAGTTTGTTCGGAGAATTCAGGTTACGGAAACCGGCACTGATATTGAGCATATACTTGTTACCATCCTGCAAGTTGTAAGTAATTCGTCCATTATGATGAATGTTCTTTTCTCCATGAGGGTCAGTTGTCACCGAACGATGGTAGGTGCGTCCGTCCTCAAAAGCGAACACTTCGTTCCTTTCCGACCACATTTCTTCCGAAATGACATGTTCTGTATTGTAGTAGAAACTGAATTCAGACTTGCCGAAATTCAATTTCCCATTGGCATTTTGTCTTCCGAAAAGAGTCTTGAGGCTTTGTGTGCCATTGAAACCAAACGAACCACCCATGTCGTAACGACGCAATACGTAGTTCACCATGATGTCTGCATCGTCATAACGTGCTCCCGGGTCTTCCACCACTTCCACACGGATAATCTCGGATGGTTGCAGAGCTGTCACTTCGTTTTGGCTTGCCTTGCGTCCGTTGATGCAAAGTACGATGCTTCCCCCGTCATTCGTGCCGATGGTATTGCCGATAGGATTCACTTGTATACGGGGAATCATCAAATTACGCAACAAATCTACGCCATTGTTGGAAGCATTTACTTGTTTCTTGTTGGGGAATACCATTTTCTTGTCTGCCGTACTGACCATGTTGCTGGCGGTAACGGTCACTTCGTCCAGTTTCTGCGAAGCTTCTTCTATAGTCAGCGTACCCAGATTGGCAGAACGGCTGAAGCCCTGCAAGTCTACATACATGGTCTGATAACCGAGGCTGGAAATGACCAGACGATAATCACCTGCCGACACCTTCGAGAAGCGAAAACCGCCCTTTTCATCGGAAGTTTGGCCATTTACAAAGGTAGAATCGGCTTGCTGAAGAACAATGTTGGCATACGCCAACGGCTCATTCTTTTCGTCCACCAATTTACCACTAATGCTCTGTGCATTCATCGATGCCGCCATCCCTATCAAGCAAAGCATCATTACTAGATGTCTTTTCATCATTTGATGGTTGTTTTGATTGGTTTCTCTTTGATTGATTTACATACGTGC
>JAFQBF010000156.1 GCA_017416735.1 Bacteroidaceae bacterium
AATATGCATATCATCCTCCAAATGTAAAGTTACGTAGCTGACAGAATCGACAAAAGTAGAATATGCCAACTTGTCTGCAACATTATCCAAATTTATAATAATCGCATCTCCTTCCTGCTTATTTTGACAAGAAAAAAACAGAAAAAAAACAAATAGTACCTGAAATGTTTTCATAAGTTCATTCTTTATGCGAATCAGCAGTTGAACACCAATCCAATTCATATCCCCAATTTTACTGTCCAGTCAAATATATCTTATCAATTCCCATAAAAATCAACGTCTTGAAAGAATCAAAGCACTTGTTTTAATTCTGATTCTCAAGAAAAAAGCCACGGGAATCACTTCAACAGCCAACTAAAATATATATTATTATGGCGCAAAAAATAATCTGATAGGGCAAATTCATTTACATCCTGGATATTTGCCACTACATTGAGCACTCCACAAACCTATATATTTACAACAACTATTTTGGATATCCAAAACAAATCCATCCCAAGGAATTCCACTTCCTTCACTATCTGTAGCCAATGCTTCCACATTTTCCATTGCTACATCAGACAACACTGCCAGCTTCTGAGCATTAAACACATTGATGCCACTCACGAAAGCGATTGCAACTACAAATGCAATCTTAATCATTTTACTTTTCATAATACTGTTTTTTTAAAAAATTTAACAAATTGTTTAATTAACATTCCCTTTGACAATCAAACGCAAAGGGGAATTTTCCACATTACAATATACCGTTATGGTCTTGTTGAAATGTCCTGCTTCCTCGGCTTCATAAATCACGTTCAGTTCCAATGTTTCGCCCGGACGGACTGGCTGCTTGCTATATTCCACCTTGGTACAACCACAAGACGTAATTACATCATAAACCACCATCAGTTCCTTGCCTGTGTTGGTCAACACGAAACTACGTTCCTGCCTTTCTTCCTTGGGGAAACTTCCGAAGTCCAATTCCGTTTGATTTACGGACACCTGTGTGATGGTTTCTTTCTTCGCGGTTCCTTGATTTCCTGCAATCAGTTTTAGATAGAGTTCCTTCACCTTCGGATTAAGAACAGGATTTCCTAAAGCGACTACTTTGTTCTCCTTGTCCAGTAAAAAAGTTTGAAACATCATCTCGTTCGGAAAACGGTTCAAGCGATTAAAATCATCCTTTTCATCGAAACAAACGGGATAAACGAAACCTTCACGTCGGGTAAGATATTTTAACTCCTTCAAGTCCTTGGGATGGAAGTAGAACAGAAACGGTACACTGCCACCCGCCAAAGAATCGACTTCTGCTATCAGTTCTTTCCATCGGGGAAGTTGGAGCTTGCAACCGGTACAACCTGCCGAATCTACATACGCCACAACCTTATAGTCTGCATTGCGGAACTCGAAATCGACCGTATCCTTGCCTTGGATGGTGAAGGTGGAATGAGTAGGGAAAAGAATTTCTTTCCTTTCCCATTCATTCACCAATTTACTCAACCGTTCTTTATCCGACTCTGCACAAGAAGCCAGAAAAGGTATTACACACAAGCAGACAAGCCACTTCAACAACGTCACCATATATTATAAGGTGTAAGTTCCGTAATAAGTGGTTCCATCCCCGGTCACGATTTCCACGAAGTATGTGCCACTGGCTGTAGAAGTCTGCAATCTCAAAGCATTCATGGCCGACCATTGCTCGCCGGTAGCTTGATTGGTCACAGTCAAGGTCATTTCACCCAAATCTTCCAACAAAGTAAGTCGTACTTCGCCATCTACATACACGCATACGATAGGTATTAAGGTACGCGGGTATCTGTCCTTTTTATCGGAATTTCCTTTTTCCAGTTTTACATCCTTTTCTGCCTGCGCATCCACACTTGTTGTTCCGCCATACATTTGCAACGAAACCAACATCATTAAAGACACTAAAATCTTGTACATAGTTCCTCTTTCTTTTAAGGTTTATAACTCATTTTTCTACACCACAAAGGTATATATTCTTTATAAGCCTAGCAAGAAAGAGGGCAAATCGGAATTCGACACACATCAAAAACGAGCACTGATTTTCAAGCACTTACATTGTCGAATTAATATTATTTTCGACACAAGGTTATCTTATTGATTTTCAGTAAGTTAGTTCATTATTTTAGGGGGGGGGTAATACATAACTTACTGATATTTAATTAGTTAGACAATAATAATATATACAACTCCTTATGAACGAACGAAGATGAGTCTATCATTTTACGTAATCTAAGACGACGTTGATATACATTTTTCACATTTTCATCCATTAACCAAGCAATCGTCTGTATAGGAAAACCCGCAAAGAAATAGCAAGTTCTTCGATAATCCAATTCATCAAGCAGCACTACTTCCTTGCGGAAATGAAGCATGGCATCATTATGATATGTGTTGACAAGCTTTTCCAACTCACGGAACGCCCTATTTCCAATCATATATTTTTCTTTCATTAATGTGGCTTCCTTACGCATCTTCTTAGTTCCCTTTTCCGTTTTATCCTCACAGTAGAAAGCCCACATTCCCATCACTTCAAACCAGTTTTTAAAAAGCATAGATACAATTGTCGTTTTACGGCACACCTCATCCCGTAAAGTATTTTGAGCAAGATCCGCTTCTTCCATCGACCTTTGATATTTTTCTTCTTGATGCTTCAAATCATTACGCAGAACAATGATGGAATTTGCATTCGCCTTGCTTTCTTCCTCTAATTGACGGATTAAAGCCTCCATTTTCTGACGGCTGTCTTCTTTTTGAACAAGCTTTTCTTTCAGTTCTCCAATGACATTTTCATCTTGGCCCAACTTTTGCTGCAAACCAGTCATATCCTGTTCTTTTTCTTCCAGCTTTTTCAACAATCCGGATATTTCCGAATTGTTACTTTTCTCTTTCTGACTAATTTCTGCCTTCAATTTAGAAATCGTTTCATCCGCACTCTTTTTATCTTCATCCAACTGCTGCAATGCCCGAGCAATTCGGTCTTTCTCCGTTTCAACCTCTTCCTTTTCTTTTTCTATCAATTTCTTAGTACTCTCCAAATGACTGATAACTTGGCGTGATTTCTTCCTGTATTTCTTGAATATCCAAACAAACAGAAATGTAACAATCACCAAAGCTAATACAGAAACAAGAACATAGAGCCCCTTCAGACGCTTTTCTATTTGAACTTGGTATGCCTCAAAAGCCAGCCTTTCAGATAAAAAGTCACATTGAGCAGTCAATACGGGTTGTTGCAGAGCTTGCTTAGCTTCCTCATTTTGCAAGGTCATCGCCTTCAACAACTCATGATAAGCCAAATCATTTCTGCCTTGCCGACTATACAATTCAGAAGATGCCACATATAAATTAATGGAATCCGTACAACAATCCACACGCTCCCACCCTTTCTCCACACATGCTTCGGCCTGCACGAATTGACCTTCCGAAGCATACATTTCGGCCAAGCTACCCATAAAGGACGGAGAGCCATAAGCTTCATCCACAATCAAATCCAATTCCTCATAAAGTTCTTTTGCCTCCGCCATCTGGTTCTGTTCTACACAAGACATCACCAAACTACCCAAACATGATTCTATCAAATCATTATCTTTCTCGTTTTTCCCCGCTTCCAAAGCCATCCGCAAAAATCGTTCGCTTTCATCATACTTATTAATATTAAGATAAATACTACTCTGATTTAACCACATATAATTTCGATGCCGAATCTTACCAGCCCGTTCATAACATTCGGCAGCCTTTTGATGGGCTTCCAGACTCTTGGGGTAGTCGTAATACAAGCGGTAAATGCGTCCCATCTCTGCATAGAGCAAGCCTACTAAGTAGTCATCGGCCACCGCATCCACCAATTGTTCGGCCTCCATGTAGCACGAAGTAGCATCCAGGTAGTTTCCGGCATTGGCCAACACCCTACCCTTATAATAATGGGAAAGGAACTTGCGACGCACATCGTCCGTATGGCGGTAGTAGTCCGTCGCTATGGTTATCAGCGAGTCGTTGGTCTCGTTGATGTAGTTCTTGTCCTGCGCCTGGGTGTAGAGCAGGGCAAAGTGGGCACGGGTGCGGTTCTTGCCCATCGCATCGGGCGAAAGGGTGTTCAGTACGGCCAGTGCCGAGTCGGGGTGTTCGTTCATCAACGTCTCGGCACGATGAAGGGCATCGGTCACAGGCTTGGGGTCGTTGCAGGCCGTCAGCAGTGCCAGCAACAGGAGTAGTAACGTCTGTATGGTGGGTGTTTTCGTCATATCCGTTTTCATTAAGGTTATGGAATACAAAGATATATAAAAGATTTTGTTTTTTGCGAAATCTTCTTCAGGAAGTTCAGACTTGCTAAGCATCAGGTAGTTACAATGAACTTCCGTGGTGAAGTTCCTGTACGATGATGTTTTTAGTGGGTGTTACCGAGATCCTTCGCTTCGCTCTGGATGAGTAAGCGTCTCCACGATTCTATATTGTCGATTATTTCCGTTTCTTCTACCTTTGCTTCTCTTAATTTAAACAGATAAATATGATAGAAGCAGACATTCGTTTTCAGCAGACTTGGGAGCAATATGCAGAAGAACTTAAAA
>JAFQBF010000138.1 GCA_017416735.1 Bacteroidaceae bacterium
ACATAAAGTCCAGGTTTCAACACCCCGTCGGGATTGTCCAATTCGGCACGAAGACGCATCGTCCCCGTGGTAAGGCTGAAACTTGGCGAGAGGTAATTCAGCTTGCCTTGCCAAGTCTTCGAACCGTCCGCCCCTACCCGAAGCGTGACCGAATGATCGGCTTCCTTTATCTTCGTGCTATCGTTCCTCAACAACTCAAAAGCCAAGTATTGGTTGTCCGAAATGTCGAAATACGAATAGAGCTTCTTGTCCTGATAGACAGTGGTCAGTTTCACGGGATTTCCCTCGCCACTGATATAAGCTCCATCGGAGTATTCCGCCAAATCCGCCACCCCGTCCATCGGCGACTTGATGTAACAATAACTTAAATTGGTACGAGCCGTTTTCAGTTCCGCCTCGGCATTGCTTACCGCCGCTTCGCAAGCCTGTACATTGCTTTCTGCCTGCACCAACTGAATGCGGCTCACCGCCTCGCTCTTGATGGCCTCCTTCATCCGTTCGTAACTGCTTTGTGCATACACCAAATTGGCTTTTGCGGTCTTCAGGGCAGCCTCCGCCTGCTTCACGGCATTTTCATAAAGCGTAGGGTCAACCACAAACAAGGTCTGTCCTTTCTTCACCCTCGCCCCCGACGGATAGTTCTTGGAGAGCAACGTTCCGTTCACCCTTCCCACGATGTCCACACTGTTCTCGGCCGTGAGATAACCGGGATAGTCGCGTGTCAAGGTCACATTCTTCACGACCGGCTTCGCCACTTCCACGGGAAGGGCTTCGGCTCCTACCGATGTTTTCGGCTTCTGTTCGCATCCGGCGATGAGTATGCCGGATAGAGCGATGATTATAATTTTTCTCATATATTTAGTTTTTCTATTCTATTATTTTGTCATCCAGAGGAGCGTAGCGACGAAGGATCTCAGTATCATCCACGTTTATGTCTCCGAGATTCTTCGCTACACTTCGTTTCGCTCTGAATGACAACAATGAATGACAATTACACGAACTACCATCCCCCACCCAACGCCTGATACATCTGCACAAGGCAAACCAGCGAATATCCTTTCGCCTTCACCAACGTATTCTCGTACGTGAGCAATGAGCGTTGGGCATCGAGCACATTCTGGAAGGGCGTCAATCCTTGTTTATAGAGGTCGAGCGAGAGTTCGAAAGCCTCCTTGCCTTGATAGAGCATTTCGCGACAAGCCACGATTTGCTTAATGGAGTTCTTGTAGGCACTCATCGCATTATCCACCTCCTGCATAGCGGTCAGTACGGTTTCGTTGAACTGATGGATAGATTCATCGAGCTTTGCCCGCTGGAGGCGTTCTTCCTGCAAATTGCGTCCACCGGTGAAGATGTTCCACGTCATCGAGGGGGCGATGCTCCACGTCATACTTCCCCGCTTACCTATGTCCTTCACATCGTGCGAGGCATACCCGAAGGAACCGTTCAGGAAAAAGCTTGGCAACCAGTCCTTCTTCGAAGCACCCAACAAGGCCGCCTGTGCATTGACCTGTCTTTCGGCTGCCCGCACATCGGGCCGACGGAGCAACAACTCTCCAGGCACACCCACCCCCACCGGCTCCATATAGTCGGGCAAAGGACGGGATGCGCTCAAAGCCTCCGTCACATCCTGCGGATAAAGTCCCAAGAGTACCGCCAACGTATTGAGATATTGAATCACACTTGCCTCGGCAATGGGAATGGAAGCCAGCGTGCTATAATAGACCGATTTTGCCTGAGCCACATCGAGTTTCGAGACCAGTCCTGTCTTGTATCGGGTTTCCGTGATGGCCACCACCGCCTCTTGCGAAGCCGCATTGCGACGGAGCACATCCACCTCCTGCTGCATCTCACGAAGATTGAAGTAAGCCGAAGCCACCTCGGCACAAAGGCTGACCATCGTGGCATTGTATTCCTCCTTGCTGGCCGCATAGAGTTCCTTCTGGGCCTTCGCCTTCTGCCGGATTATGCCAAATACATCGAGTTGCCAACTCATCTGTACGGAGGCACTGTAATAGCCCGTCCACGCCTGAGGTGTCCCGTTACCGAGGTTCCCACTCGTCTGTTGGCGTTCCCATCCGCCATTAAACGACAAGGAAGGATAAAGTTCACTTTGAGAAATCCGCCACTGTGCTTTGGCCTGGTCAATGCGGTTGATGGCCATCAACACCGACGGGTTCTGCTCCATAGCCAAGCGGATGAGCGAATCAAGGGTAGCATCTTCGAACACCTTCCACCATTGGTCATCCACCGGCAACACTTGTTGGAAAAGCGTGTCCTTCTCCTGCCATCCGTCGGGCAAAGGACGCTCCAGATACTTGTCCACTTGCTGGGCTTTCACGGCACAAGCACCAAGCAGAAGGCATAAAAAAAACAAACGTACTCTTGTCATTGTCTTTACTTTTATTGTAAAGCTATAACAGACAAGTGTACGTTTGGTTGAGAAGTTTAACTTATTTAGCTTACTTTTCCAGCTTCTGCAAATCCAACCCCGTAGGGCTTTGGAAGACTTTCAAGTCGAAGCGATGGAGGGTTGCCAAGACGTGGTCGAAGACCTCAGCCTGTAGGGCTTCATACTTCACCCAAGCGGTATTGGCCGAGAAGAAATAAAGTTCGATGGGCATCCCCTGTGCGGTGGGCTGAAGCTGGCGGACAATCATCGTCAAGCCTTGATGCACCTTGGGATGGTGAGTCAAGTAATGCATCACGTAATGACGGAAGATGTAGAGGTTCACTTCTTCCTTTCCCGTTGCCTCAAAGCCTTCCATCCAAGGCTGCTTCTTGAACTCCGCCAACTCTTCTCCCGTGCAGAAGCGCACCGTATTCATATCGATGTTGATGGAACGCTTCACCCGTCGGCCACCCATATCGAACATTCCCCGCCAGTTCTGGAAGGAATCGTTCACCAAAGCATAGGGAGGAACGGTGGTGATGGTCTTGTCCCAATTACGCACCTTCACGGTGGTGAGCGTCACTTCGATGACATCCCCGTCGGCACCGTACTTCGGCATCGTAATCCAGTCGCCCGGACGAAGCATATCGTTGGCGGTGAGCTGCACCCCTGCCACCAAGCCCTTGATGGTATCCTGGAAGACCAACATCAAGATGGCCGTACCGGCACCCAAACCGGTCA
>JAFQBF010000157.1 GCA_017416735.1 Bacteroidaceae bacterium
GTACTGATGGGCTTCGGTCTCGAAGCGGATGCCATCCACTCTCCGAACGAAAGCTTCTCGCTCGACATGTTCCGCAAGGGCATTGAAGCAGTAGTGGAATTCCACATGAATTATTCCAAGTAATCATAAAAAAATCGGATGCATCATTTGGACGCATCCGATTTTTTTTTGCCTCAATCAAATGTTTTATTTGATAATCAATTCAATTTGTGTCATTCCATCAGCTGGAGCAATTGGCTTCTTAACAGACTGAGTCTTTCCATTCACCTTCACAGCAGCTAATTTAGTACCCTTACCGCTGATAGTGATATTCAATCGACCATTCAGATAACGCAAATTGCTAAGTTTTTCCACACCATATTCATTGAGGAGTTCTACGTCAGGGTTAAATGTCAATCCTTCAGGTGTGAAGCGCATACCGAAAAGGTTGTTGAAAATCATACGGATATAGCCTGTAGCCGACCAAGTTTGGTCATGTACCGAATTCCATTGATGATCCAATTGCCAACCACCATCGACTGCACCTGTTTCCGAATTATAAATTTCATAGAAACAATTGTTGCTCTTGAGAGCCAGGTCTGCCAGATTCTGCAACTCGAAACTGAAGATATCCTTGAACCCCTGGCTATGGGCTGCATCTGCCCAGAAAGCACTGACAAACGGCCAAATAATTACGTTATGACGACCCGGGTGCTCCTTGTCGAAACGCTTGAAGTGCGGATAAATGGAAGGAATGCCAAATTTACTTGAATAGATGTTTGGAATGATTTTTTTAGCCTCTGCATCGCTGACAACATCAAAAAGGATAGCAAAAGATACGCCAAGAGCTTCCTGATGAGTGTGCACATCACCTTCTCCATCAATCAGGTAATTCAGTTTGTTGGCCTTTGCATCGAAAAGGTTTTTGCGGATAGCAGCTTTCAGTTCTTCAGCTTTCTTTGTATAAGTTTTCTTAGCAGCCTTATCGCCTTCGATGGCAGCCATTTCTGCAAGTACCAAGTAAGCATTGTAATAAATGCAGTTTGTACTCAAGCATTTGATAGGTTTCGAATTCGGGTGGTCGAGCACGTAGGATGACTTGTGTTTGGCCTCATAAATAGGTTCTTCATAACCTGCGATACCATCATTAAATACTGACGGACCCATAAACATACCATACTTACTGTCGAACTCTTCGTCCTCAAGTTTTTTCATGGTGTTGGCAGATGCCACATAAGCTTGACGGAGGAAGTTTCTATCTCCTGTTTTCTGATAAAAATCGTAAGCTCCAGTTACCCAAATAATGTGGTCCCAATACTGATGACCGATGAATGTACGGTTATCTGTAGTTACACTCCAAAGTGAGTGAGCCGTTTTTTCAGGCATGAGCAATGCAGCAGCATTCCAAGAGTTGATACTTACGTCGCGTGTCCATTCACCACCGTAAGTACCACCGGCTTTGATCAAACTATCAGGAGTATTCTTGAAGAGTGTCTCCACTGCAAGCGTAAATGCCTTGTCCAAATTAGACTTGCCTGATTTCAATACAGGAAATTCCTGTGCGTCTTTTTGATTGTTTCCATACTCAAAAACAGATTCATTCGTCCGAGCATCCATACCAAGAAAAACTGCGGACATTAAAATGGTTAGTGTTAATCTTTTCATCTTTTTTCTAAATTGTTATTATTCTCATTTCTTCCCTTTATAATCCGCCACAATCGCTTCCGCAATCCACTTCGCCAATGCCTGACGATTGTTCTCCAACACAAGGCGTTGCTGGTCACGGGAATTACGGATATTACCCAGTTCGAGATAGACTCCTGCCGGACGGGTATTGCGGAGCACATAAAGATTACGTTCGCTCACCGTACCACGAAAACCTCTTCCCGGCTGGTGTTTCTTATATTTAGCAGCCATCGTGGAACGCATCTTGTCGGCCAAACGCTGACCTTGCTTGCTGCCCGGCGCATGATAAAAATAGACATCCGTCTGTTTGCCTTGGCTACGGCTATCCACATGCACGAAAATGGCACGTTTGTAACTGCTCTTATCCTTATTATATAACTCATCTATCTTCCGGGAGCGCTGTTTCAGACGAGCGACTTGATCCAAAGGTATCGCCTTCCCCATGCAAGTTTCACGCTTGCTGTTCTTCAGAATCTTGGCATTGCGGATTCCATCCTTCTTGTCCTGAATGATGAAATGTACTTTTGCACCTCGCATCAGAAGTTCACGACCAAGGCGAAGAACAATGTCGTAGGCATATTCATCCTCGTGCAACTTATGATCCAAATAGGTACCGATGGCACCAGGATCCGGTCCTCCATGCCCACTCACCAAATAGAAAGTGGCTCCCGAAAGATCGCGTGAATTGATGGGATAAGAAGCCAATGCCTTGCCGAACAAGGGTTCCTTTCCCGATGCCTGTTTCTTTTTCTGCGCCGAAACCGGGAGCAGAAAGACAATGAACAACAAAAAGAGTGTCAGCGTTTTCTTCATTCCGCCAACATTTCATCAATCTTTTTGCACAACGATGCAAACTCTTCTTCATTATACAGGCGAGTCAGCATCACAATCTTGCCATTCTTATCGATGAGTACGTTACGGGTGATACCAGCCTTACGGTCGGCATACTTAGCAAAATGGTCAGCACCCGGGTCGAGAGCCAACGGATAAGTCACACCGGTCTTTTCCGCAAAAGCCTTCACGGTTTCCACCGGCTCGTCACGGTCCACCCCATAGAGGGCAAAATTCGGATTGGCCTTGTGCTTCTGCCAGATGTCGCTTTCGATGAACGGCATTTCTTTACGACATACGCCACACCAACTAGCGGTGAACTGGAGCATCACCACCTTGCCACGGAGATCCGAAAGCTTAACTTTCTTTCCGTCGGTCAGTTCCATTTCCAATTCAGGAGCCACATCGCCTACTCTCACGATATAACCCACCGAATCCGGTTCATGTGTACCCGCTTCGACTACCACAGCCTTACTCTCCACCACCGCTTCTTCACTCTTTTTGCCTCCCGTTCCACAAGACGCAAAGGCTGCCACAAATACAGCCATCATCATGATCTTTTTCATATACTTTTACTCTTTATTTATTCTTCTTTCCGCAAATATAGAGATTTTCCGCTTAAAATGAGGAACTTTAGAAAAACTTTCGTACTTTTGTTCCCAAATTGAGTTAAAGTTTTAACAAATGAACGTATTAGAACTAAGTGAACAGGAAATTATCAGACGCAACAGTCTGAACGAACTGCGTGCCATGGGTATTGACCCCTATCCAGCAGCAGAGTATGTAACGAATGCATTTTCTACAGATATAAAAGCTGAATTCAAGGACGAAGACGAGCCGCGTGCCGTATCGGTAGCCGGACGTATCATGAGCCGACGCGTGATGGGCAAGGCATCGTTCGTTGAATTGCAGGACTCCAAGGGACGCATCCAGGTGTACATCACCCGTGATGACATCTGCCCGGAAGAAAACAAGGATATGTATAATGTGGTGTTCAAGCGCTTGCTCGACTTGGGCGACATCATCGGTATCGAAGGTTTCGTGTTCCGTACCCAAATGGGCGAAATCTCTATCCATGCCAAGAAGCTGACCGTTCTTTCCAAGTCATTGAAGCCGCTGCCTATCGTGAAGTACAAGGACGGTGTGGCTTACGACAAGTTTGACGACCCAGAATTGCGCTACCGCCAACGTTACGTGGACCTCATCGTGAACGACGGCGTGAAGGAAACCTTCCTGAAGCGAAGCATCATCGTGAAGACCATGCGTGCCGTCATGGACGAAGCCGGTTATACCGAAGTGGAAACTCCGATTCTCCAGTCTATCGCCGGTGGTGCCAGCGCCCGTCCATTCATCACTCATCACAACTCACTCGACATCGATCTTTACATGCGTATCGCGACTGAGTTGTATTTGAAGCGCCTCATCGTAGGTGGTTTCGAAGGTGTATACGAAATCGGCAAGAACTTCCGTAACGAAGGTATGGACAAGAA
>JAFQBF010000020.1 GCA_017416735.1 Bacteroidaceae bacterium
TGTAAAACTGGGTGTTTGTTTTGCAATCTGCTGATTTTCAGCGTTTGTTGCGGAGAGAGAGGGATTCGAACCCCCGGTACCTCTCAGTACAACGGTTTTCAAGACCGCCGCGATCGACCACTCTGCCATCTCTCCAAAACTTCCGTTGGGAAGTGCTTTTCTTCAAAAGCGCTGCAAAGGTACGGCTTTTTTTTGAATGTGCAAGCGTTTGGGTGATTTTTTTTGTTTTAAGGCTTTTTTTTATCTTGAAACAACTCCTCACATTCTTTAATCTTTATTTAATAAATGGTGTCTTTAAAATACCTATCTTTGCTTAAAAGAAAATGTGACGGAAACATTGAGACACGAAAGACGTTACTATTAAATGATTCAAAAACTAAAAAAGAACAAAGACTATGGACAAGAACAAGATGGCAGTCAATGCCGAGAAAGTAATGCATGTGATGAAGGCCGGGTATCGTTATACTTTAACCAAATTGCAGGAAATAACTGCATTCGGCACAACGGAGTTATGTATGGCGATGCTGGTGTTGATACGTGACAAAAGGGTGGAACAGTTCCAATGCGAGCAAGGTGTGTGCTATGTGTTGAGCAAGGCTTGAATGATGGGAACTAAAACATTTTGTCATTCAGACGACTAAGGGGAGGAAGACGTTTGTTGGACGAAGCGAAGAATTTCGGTAGCATTCACTTAATGTTTCCGAGATTCTTCGCTAACTTTTCTGCCCCCAAATTGACACAGAAACCAGACTCTTTTGCTGGTGGAGTTGGATGTTTTATTTGATTTTCCTCAAAGCCTGATACACCGAGTGTCCCCAATATTGCTTCAGGGTGAATCCCAGTCCCTTTCCTGAGTTTGTCCATTGCTCGATGATATCGCGTGTCTTGGTGTTGAATATCACGAAGTGGTAGATGCCCACGTCCGTTTTCTTGTTCATCGACAGGCAGAAGATGACGATGCCGAATTTCTCGTCGAGTGAGCGGATCGGGAGTTTTTTTACGGCATCGGCTATCTGACCTTCGGTAGGCATATAGTCGGGGTCTTCCGTCTTTATTTCGTCGGGATTGATGGCTTTATTGGCCTCGTTCACGGCTTGCAGGGAAATCACTTCGATGGGTATTTCCAGACGCTTGCCGATGTCGAACGTCTTTGCCTTGGAGATGAACAGCTCGTTGATGTCTTCATAGGTTATCCAATATTGATAACCCGTTTCCTTGCCTCCATACACCTTGGCCAGCGTGTAGTCGATACCGAAGTTGGTCAGGGCAGTGATGCCTGATAAGTTGAACTTGTTTTGTGCAATCCCTGTCAGACACAAGAAGGTACATACGATGCATATCAATAATTTTCTATTCATAATCGTCTTTATTTTATTTGATACCCAAAATTAGGTATTTTTATTGATTGATTTGTTTGATTAATGAAAAAAAACTACTTTTGCACCCGTTTTTAAGCAAAAGATGCCAAATAGAAGGTACATATTCATCCCCTTGATGCTGCTTACATTGTTCGTAGCATATCAGGCGAGCATTACGATGTTTGCCCATATCCACTATATCAATGGGGTAATGATTGTACACTCGCACCCTTCGGCCGATGACCAGCACTCGCATACCGAGACGCAGATTGTAACGATGGCACAAGTCTCCAACTTCTTGGGGATGGAACCTACGTTCGTGACCATAGAGGAAATTAGCCTCTCTCTCTTCAAGACCTTGGAATACAAGCGCGAGTGCCGTTTCCTGTCCGATGCCTATCTGTCGGACGTAAGCCTGCGTGCCCCTCCCGTGTGTTGCTGACCTTTTCGAGAGATTTAGAAAAAGAACAGTAACATTCAAATAACAACTTATCATTTAATGAAGAAATATGTTTTGTTGCTTGCACTCATCGCTATGGGTGTGGCAACTAATGTACGTGCTGCCCAGCTGAAGCCCGTTGTAGAGGTGAATCCGGTGAAGCACGGAAACGTGATTCGTGGTCACGTAATCGAGAAAGATACGGAAGAGCATTTGCCATACGCAACCATCCTGATTGTTGAGACAGGCGAGGGTACGGTGTCCGATGAGTCGGGACATTTCACTTTCAAGAAGATACCGGCAGGTACCTATACCCTGCGTGTACAGCTTTTGGGCTTTGTCACTCAGGAAAAGAAAGTGACCGTAAGCAAGGAATATACCACCGATGTACACATCGCCCTCGAGGAAGACAACATTATGCTGGAAGACGTGGTGGTGTCGGCCAACCGCAATGAGGTGAGCCGCAAGATGGCTCCCGTGGTGGTGAACGTGATGAGTGCCAAACTCTTCGAGACGGTGAATTCTACCGACCTTGCCAAATCGCTCAATTTCCAAAGCGGTCTCCGTGTGGAGAACAGTTGTCAGAACTGTGCTTTCCCGCAGGTGCGCATCAACGGGTTGGAAGGCCCTTACTCGCAGATTCTCATCAATAGCCGTCCCATTATCAGCGCCCTTTCGGGTGTGTATGGATTGGAGCAGATTCCGACCAATATGATTGAACGTGTGGAGGTGGTGCGCGGGGGAGGTTCTGCCTTGTTCGGTGCCAATGCCGTGGGTGGTACCATCAACATCATCACCAAAGACCCCATCAATAACTCATTCCAAGTGTCGAGTACGATGTCCTCCATCGGGGGAAAGACTTGGGAACAATACATGGGAGCCAATGCTTCGCTCGTTTCGAAAGACAATGTGTATGGCATCGCTGTGTATCAGAGCTACCGAAACCGTAATCCGCACGATGTGGATGGCGACAGCTTCTCGGAAATCGGTAAGCTTAATATGAACACCTTTGGACTTCGTGCGTACTATCGCCCTACCCAATTCAGCCGATTGAACTTGGAATACCACACTACCAATGAATTTCGCCGAGGGGGTAACAAGTTCGACCTTGAGCCTTTCGAGAGCGACATTACCGAGCAGACCAAGCACGTCATCAATAGCGGAGGCTTGACTTACGACCTCTTCTGGCAGGAGTACAAGCACAAGCTTTCGTTCTATGCATCGAGTCAGCACGTGGATAGAAACAGCTATTACGGCGCTCAGCAGGACCCGAATGCATACGGAAAGACCGATGACCTTACTTTCGTGGGCGGTGGTATGTATGTGGGCAATTTCGACAAGGTGCTCTTCTCGCCGGCTACCTTTACGGCAGGGTTGGAGTACCAGCATAACAAGATGCACGATATGATGCCGGGCTACGGACGCGACCTCCATCAGAAGGTGCAGATTGCCAGTGCCTTTTTCCAGAATGAATGGAAGATGAATGATGTGACTCTCTTGGCAGGTTTCCGTCTCGACGACCATAACCTCATCGATAACCTCATCTTCAGCCCCCGTGTGAATATGCTCTACAAGCCCAGCGAAAGCTTCCAGGGACGACTGACGTGGTCCACTGGTTTCCGCGCTCCGCAGGCTTACGACGAAGACCTCCACATCACAGCCGTAGGTGGCGAGGGGGTACTTATTCACTTGGCCGAAGGGTTGAAGCCCGAAAAGTCGAACTCGTTCAGTGGTTCAGTCGATTTGAGCGGACAGATAGGTCACTTCCAGACAAACCTCTTGATAGAAGGTTTCTACACCTCGCTGAAGGATGTCTTCTATTTGCAGAACGTGGGTGTGGATACCAACGGAAACACGCTTCAGGAGCGCCGCAACGGTTCGGGTGCCAAGGTGTATGGGGTAAACATCGACGGGAAGATAGCCCACGGACGGGATGCTTCGTTGCAGGTGGGCTTCACCGTGCAGCGCAGCCGCTATGACGAACTGACTTATTGGAGTGAGGACGAATCGGTGATGGGTACCAAGAATATGCCTCGTACACCGAATTGCTATGGTTATTTCACCTTCACGGCAGCTCCGTGGAAGAATTTCGACTTCTCGCTCTCGGGGGTCTATACAGGCCGTATGCACGTGCCTCACTTTGCTCCGACAGACGAGATTCCAGCCGGTTTCCCGTTCACGTACATCACGAAGGACGAGCTGGTTCATACGCCCGATTTCTTCGACTTCAACACGAAGCTGAATTACACGTTCGTGCTGAATGAGCACTTGAAGATTCAGTTGAATGGTGGTGTGCAGAATATTTTCAATGCTTTCCAGAAGGATTTGGACAAGGGTACGTATCGTGATTCGGGCTATTTCTACGGCCCTACACAGCCACGTACGTTCTTCATAGGAATCAAGCTGTTTAATTAGCTGATTTTACCTGGTTTCATCAGGTAATAGTTTTTTAAGGGTGGGGTTGTGCCTATGGGTACAGCCCCTTTTTTATTTTCGCCGTCGCGTGTGAAATTTTTGCCGTGGCAAGACAACGTGTGAACAATCGTCCTCTCGGTGCGTTCTTAGGATATGAACGAACTGAAATCCGGGGCGGCGCTCAACTATGCCGTCATTCTCCTGAACATCATTGTAGGCCTGCTATACACTCCCTATATGCTCCGCGCATTGGGGCAAAGCGAGTATGGTATGTATTCGCTGGTAGCCTCCGTTATCTCGTGCCTCACTGTGCTCGACCTTGGGTTAGGCAATGCCGTGGTTCGCTATACGGCGCACTTTCGTGCCGATGGTAGAGCAGCCGAAATACCCCGTTTGCTGGGTATGTTCCTCGCTATGTATATAGGTGTAGGGGTACTGTCGATGGTTTGCGGAGGGGTGCTGTATGTGAATTTCGATGGGTGGTTTGCTGCATCCATGACTCCTTTGGAGTTGCACGACGCACGCCTGATGCTTCTCTTGCTGGTGGCCAACGTGGCCTTTACCTTTCCCATGAGTGTTTTCGGCTCCGTACTTACGGCTTACGAGCGTTTCGTTTTTCCCCGGGTGCTTCAGATAGCCCGTATCGTGCTGAGTACCGTCTTTATGGTGGTACTGCTTTCGTTGGGCTTCAAGGCACTTGCGTTGGTAGTAGTACAGACACTGTTCAATGTGGCGGTACTCTGTGCGCAGATGGTGTATGCACGCAGTCACCTGGGGGTAAGAATCCGCTTCCGTGGCTTCGACAAGGAGCTGTTGAGGCAGGTCGCCGTCTATTCCTTCTGGGTGTTCCTCAGTGTGGTGATGGACCGCATTTATTGGAGTACGGGACAGATGGTGCTGGCCTTTTATGATGGCACGGCACAAGTGGCGGTCTTTGCCGTGGCCATTCAGCTGAGTTTGCTGTATATGACCTTCTCCACGGCTATCAGCGGCGTGTTCCTACCTCGACTTACTACTATGGTGGCGCAGTGTGCTTCGGATGACGAAATGTCACGCCTCTTCCTCCGCACGGGACGTATCCAGTATATGGTGATGGCGCTGGTTCTCTCGGGCTTCGTTGTCTTCGGGCGTAGCTTCGTGTATCTGTGGGCAGGTACCGGATATGACGATACCTACCTTATCACCCTCATTTTCTTCTTCGCTCTTACCATACCGATGATTCAGAACGTGGGTATCGGTATTCTTCAGGCTCGTAATCGGTTGAAATTCCGTTCTTTGCTTTATTTGCTGATAGCCTCTATAAGCCTCTTGATGCAATTTCTTCTGGCGCCCCGATACGGGGGTGTGGGCGTGGCATGCGCCATTGCGGGAGCATTGCTTGTGGGGCAGGGTGTGGCCATGAACCTATATTATCACTATCGTCAGAAACTTGATATACAGGCATTTTGGCGTTCCATTGGGCGGATGTCTGTCGTACCCCTGCTGATGTCCATAGGTGCCACTCTTTCGTTACTTCGTGTAAGTCTTTCTACGTGGGGCGGACTGTGTTTGGCAATCTGTGTGTACTTGTGCGTCTATGTGCCGTTGTTCTGGCGATGGTCGATGAACGGTGAAGAACGTGCTGCTGTACGTGCCATAATTCGAAAAAGATTACCAATATGATACGAATCAACGACAAGAAAGACTGTACAGGTTGTCATGCGTGTGCATCGGCATGTCCTACAAAGTGCATCACTCTAAACGCTGATACGCAGGGCTTTCACTATCCAGAGGTAGAGGAAGAGCGGTGCATCGCTTGCGGAAGGTGCGAGCGTACGTGTCCTGTGCTCCATCCTTATGAAGCACATCATCCCATTGCGGTATATGCCTCGAAGAATGCCGATGAAGAGGTACGGATGCAAAGCTCCTCCGGAGGCCTGTTCACACCCTTGGCAGAAGAAATCCTGGGCAGGGGAGGAGTGGTTTTCGGCGCTCGTTTCGATGACTCCTGGAGGGTTGTTCATGATTATGTGGAGACGGTCGAGGCACTGTCCTCCCTACGGGGGACGAAGTATGTGCAGAGCTACATAGGAGACACCTTTGTGCAAGTCAGAAACTTCCTGAAACAAGACCGCTGGGTGCTGTTTACGGGCACTCCTTGCCAAGTGGCAGGCTTGAAGCACTACTTGCATCGCGATTACGGAAGGCTGCTTACCGTTGAGGTAGTATGTCACGGAGTACCAAGTCCTCTGGTATGGAACACGTATCTGAATGAAATAACCACAAAGGATGAACGAATCATCCGTGTGGAGATGCGCCATAAATCGACCGGATGGAGTGCTTACTCCATGCAAATAGCCTCTACACGCGGTATGCTGTACAACGGGAAGGCACGTCACAATGTCTATTCACGCGGTTTCCTGGCCGATTTCTATCTGCGTCCTTCGTGTCATGCTTGCCCTGCCAAGCAAGGAAGGAGCGGTGCCGACATCACGCTTGGAGATTATTGGGGCATCCGTACCCTGCACCCATCGATGGACGATGACCGTGGTGTAAGTCTGGTGGCCATCCATACGGAAAAGGGAATGAACTTCTTCGGGGCCTTGCACGTTATTTCCAAGGAGACCACCTATGCGCAAGCCCTGCAACTGAATCCTGCTCTTTCAAGGAGTGCCCCTCAAAACCCTCTGCGCGAAGAGTTCTGGAGGCGTTTCCCTCGCGAAGGCATGAAGGCAGTGCACAGGCTGTGGTGGAAAAAACGTTTCATGCGCCTTTGGAGCATCGTGAAAAAACTGAAAACACCAAAAACATAAACAAATGAAAATAGGAATACTCACCTTTCACTGGGCACAAAACTACGGAGCCGTATTGCAATGCTATGCCCTGAAAAGCAAGCTCGAGGAGTTGGGCCATCAAGTGTACATCATCGATCGTGTGCCCCAATACCAAGGCATCCTCCGCGATGTGTATCATCGTGTCTCATTTAAACACTTCTGGTCGTGGTGGAAGTTCCGCCACTTCAATCGCGAATATCTGATACCTAAAACAAGGAGATACCCCACCATGGAGGCACTTGCTCTTCACTTTGCTTCCGAAAAGTTGGATGCCGTTGTGGTAGGCAGCGACCAGGTATGGCGATGGGGTATGATGGGATACAATTATTTCCTTGATTTCGTGGATGCTAAGACTACGCGCAAGTATGCTTATGCAGCCTCATTCGGTCTTTCGCATTGGACCGACAATGGCCTCAGTACGGCGCAAGTGGCACGATTGTTGGCCGATTTCTCTGACATATCGGTGCGCGAACGTTCGGGTGTTACCCTCTGCAAGCGTATCTTTGGGGTGGAGGCTACGCAAGTCATTGACCCTACTTTGCTTTATGATGCTGATTTCTATGAGGAGCGTCTTTTGAAGGATTTTCCCCGCAAGAAAGGTATCCAAGTAGTATCGTGTATTCTTGGCAAAGAAAATCAGGAGCAATGCAAGAAAATCTCCTGGTGGGCAGATGAACACGGCTTGTCTTACATCGAATTGTATCACACTTCGTGTACGTTTCCTGACTTGATTCAAAGCGAGGTAAGATGTCTGCATCTGTCTGTGCAAGAGTGGCTTGAACATATCCGAAGTGCAGAATATGTGGTGACCAATTCCTTCCATTGCACGGTGTTCTCCATTCTTTTCCGCAAGAAATTCGTGGTGCTCGACAATTATAGCGGAGGCACGGATCGCATCCGTACCTTGCTGGATGCCTTGCAGTTGGGTGATAGGTTTTTGCCGTCAATGTCGGGTTTCAACTTTCTACGCGAGAAACTCGATACGGGGATTGATTATCCGGCTGTCGAGGAGCGCCTGCGGGTATGCAGAAAGGACTCGTTGTCATTCTTGAAACGTATTTAAGAAAGGGGAGACTATGCCGGTATTCGCCTTACTTTTCGTGTGGTGTCCCTTGTTGGGTATCGGGACTTATGCGCTATGGCTGACTCGTCAGGAGGAAATTTCCATAGGACGTTTGTGGGCATTGGCCGCGATGCTTTCCTTGTACTTGGGTTTCTTGGGCGCTACGAAGGAACTCTTGGGAGATTTCCTGACGTACAACCAGTATTTCATGGAGGTGCCTCGCCATACGTTTCCTTCGTACTTGGCTATGTTTGGCAAGGAGCCCTTGTTTTATGGCTTCACATACGTGGCCTATTGGCTGTTTTTAGGCAATTGGAAGCTGTATGTCATCCTCCTTACCACGATGAATTACCTGTTGCTTTCGTATGCCGTCCTGCGTGTGGGGCTTCGCCTCAGAGCTTCCATCGACAATGTGGTGCTGGCGCTCTTCTTCATGACCTTCTTCTTTCAGGAGTTTGCGGCCATCGGCAATATGCTTCGTCAAGGCTTGGCGCAATCCGTCACTTTGGCATTTCTTGTGAGGTGGCACGTGGATGGCAAGCGCTCGTGGTGGTTGGCTTTGTGTGCCTTGGGCATTCATACCTCATGCCTGCCTGTCTTGGGGATAGGACTGTTGCCTGTAATCCATCGTAAGCTTACGCCCTTGCTGATGACTCGTTTGTCGTTGATAGTCATAGGGTTGGGTGCGTGCTTTTTCTTTATGGAAGATTATCTTGCGCACTTGCCTTTCATTGGCTACATATTCGATCGTGCAGGCGAGGGATCCAAACTTTTAGGGGCTGATGCCTGGCAAACGGAAGTAGGTCTTCAACCTCCCATGATAGCCTTGATGGCTCTGCAAGCGATGATGATTTTCTCCATCTACCGTCGCGAGGAAGGCACGGAGTTCTTCGTCTTTGCCAACTTGACACTCATCCTTTTGTTGATGATGGTGGTATGCGAGGTCTTCGGCATGTACTATCTTCAGATGCGTTACTTCTTTTACCTCTATGCGTTTCAGAACGTCCTCTTCCTCTGTTGGTTACACGGATGTAGCCTCTTGAAGGGCGAGATGTCGAAACAACTGCTGGCAATCTGCTTGATGGCTTATTTCTTCTACGAACTTTCGCACGGCATGTTCCGTTATGTGTCCGTGATGGAAGCCATTGTTTACCCTTTACCGATGTATATATGATGACAAGACTCTTGATTTTTCATCCTACCGTTGCGCCTTATCGCATCGATTTCTTCAATGACCTCAGCGAGGCTTTCCATACCCGTATTTGTTTGAGGTATTGGAACTTGCGCGACCAGACATTCGACTATCAGCATATCTATGCCCATTTCCGATTCAAGCCCCATTACCTCAAGGAAGCGCTTCGTTTGCGTGGAGGCCGTTCTTTTTCCGTGGGCTATTGGAAGCAATTGGATGATTTCCGGCCCGATGTGGTGCTTACCGAAGAGTTTGGCCTTGGCACGTGGATGGTCCTTCTTCATCGCTTCCTGAGGCGAAGGAAATACAAGGTCGTGACCCTTTGCGACGATAGTTTCAATATGGTGGCCGAGGCGAATGATTTCTCGCGCATACACCGATGGTCAAGGCGTATGGTTACTCCATGGATAGACAATCTTATCGTCGTAGAACCTAAGGTGGAAGATTGGTATAGAACCCGTTACGGAAAAGGATTCTGCTTTCCCATTATTCAAGACGAAGACAGGATGCGTAGCCAATATGCCAAGGTCGTGGAGCGAAGCCGTGAACTTCAAACCCGTTATGCCTTGAAAGGGAAACGTGTTTTCCTTTTCGTTGGCCGATTGGTAGCCTTGAAGAACGTGGAGACCATTATCCGTGCGTTTGCGCGGATGAATCCGCAAGAAAATGCCCTCGTCATCGTTGGCGATGGGCCCGAGAAAGACAAGCTTATGCATCTGTCCGATGCCTTGAACGTGCAAGCGCTTTTTGTCGGAAGACAGGAAGGCGATGCCTTGAAGGCATGGTATGTCCTGGCGGATGTCTTCGTATTGGCCAGTGTGCAAGAAGCTTTTGGTGCCGTGACAAACGAGGCGCTCCTGGCGGGTTGCATGGCCTTGGTATCGCGCAAGGCGGGTTCTTCCTCGTTGATAGAGGAGGGCATGAACGGCTTCACCTTCGAGCCTACCGATGTGGAAACGTTAGCGCGTTTGATGCAAAACGTCAGCGTGATGATTGAAAAACGTGAAGGCGTTTGTTTGAAACCCAATCGGATGTCGGTTTCCTACCGCGAGTGTATGGATAAGTTGGTGCGTTTCCTTGCTTCGTCAGCCAGCCATCAATAAAAATACAATTACCATGAATAAAAAACCGAGAATTCTCATCATCGCTCCCTTGCCACCTCCCGTGCATGGCTCAGCCATGGTAAGCCAATACATCCGCGAAAGTGCCGTCCTCAATGAGGCCTTCCAAATGGATTTTGTCAACCTCTCCACTTCACGGAGGATGGACGAGATAGGCAAGCGGAACCCTCGCAAGCTGATACGTTTCATTGGCGCTTATGCGCAGGTATTCAGTAAGTTGATGACACGTCGATACGACTTGTGCTATCTGGCCATCACGTGCCACGGCATCGGATTTCTGAAAGATGCTCCCTTCGTGTGGTTGTGCAAGCTTTTCGGGCGTAAGGTGGTCATCCATCAGCACAACAAGGGTATGGCAAGCGATGTACACCGATGGCCTTACCGTTGGCTTCTCCCGTTGACTTATCGCCACACATCCGTCATCCTCCTTTCGTGGAGGCTATATCCCGATGTCTCGCAAGTGGTAAGACGTGAGCAAGTCCATATTTGTGCAAATGGGATAGGGAATTCTGCTTGTGCGTGTATGGACAAGCGTGTCATCCCTCACATCCTCTTTCTTTCCAACTTGATGGTCAGCAAGGGGATATTCGTCTTGCTCGATGCTTGCAAGGTGCTGAAGGACAATGGATATACATTCGTCTGCCACATCGTTGGAGGCGAGACGAAAGAAATCACGCGTGTCCGTTTCGAGGAAGAGGTATGCAACCGCGGATTGCAAGGCATCGTCCTCTACCACGGCCCCCGTTATGGTGAGGAAAAATGGCGCTTCTTCCACGAAGCCGACCTCTTCGTGCATCCTACACTCGACGATTGCTTCCCCCTGACCATCCTCGAGGCCATGTCCTTCGGTCTTCCCGTTGTGGCCACCTCCGAGGGTGCCATCCCCGATATGATAACCGATGGTGTGACGGGTTTTCTTTGCAATCGTGAAAATGTATGTTCGTTGGTTAATGCTATCGAAAAGTTGTTGAACGACAAGAATTTAAGGAAACAAATGGGCGATAAGGCTTGTTGCAGGTATAAGGAAAGATATACGTTGGAGGCATTTACAAAGACCCTCCGCGATGTCCTTTCCGACATACTAAACTAGTCTTATTTATGGAGAAATTCTTTGATATCCGATACGAGTTCGACAAGGAGCTTGTATGGCAACACATCGACAGACAAATCGCATCGGGAAGGCCCAATTACATTTGTGTGGCCGACGGTGTAGTAGTGGACAATGTACAACGAAACGAGGATTATCGGCGTACGGTAGATGGCGGGATGTTCGCCATTTGCGATAGCGGATGGGTACCTTTGTACTTACGTTGGATTTATGGCATCCGTCGTTCGCAATATTGTGGCCCTATGATATTCAGGGACGTGGTTTCGCAAGGCAAATACCGCATGATGTTCTTGGGGACAGACCGTCAGACACTCGATGCCTTGCGTCTTCGTTTGGCCGAATTGAATCCCCAAGTATTGGGCATGACCTTCTGCGAGCTTCCTTTTCTCGATGTCGATGATTTTGATTATCCTGCCATCGCGCGGATGATTGAGGCAGATGGTGCTTCCGTCATTTGGATAGCCTTGGGTGCTCCTAAACAAGATTATTTCATGATGCGTCTCCGTCCTCACCTCCGTCATGGCGTGATGATTGGTGTAGGTGCAGCCTTCAATTTTTTCAGCGGTGTAGAGCGTCGGGCTCCTCATTGGATTGTCAAGATGCATTTGGAGTTCGCTTACCGCATCCTTCAGAATCCCAAGAAACAATTCTCCAGGTGCATGGGCATTGTCACCTCGCTTCCCCGTATGCTGATGGGTGAATGGCGTAGGAAGAAGATGAAGGTAGCGTGATTGTCACGCTACCTTCATCTTCTTTATTTTATTCCCCATATCCATATTTCTGTCCATATCCATACTTATACATCACCCGATGTTTCCGTTTGCTCAAGTCGATGCCATTGAGTGCGATGGCCATCTTGCAGAAATCCTCTTTAGCTTCCAAGGTATGGATATACTCCAAGGCCGCCTTTTGGGTATAATCCGCTCGGCACACATAAAGGCATATATCCGCCACTCTACTGATAAGGGTCGTATCCGTTACCATCGGGATAGGTGCCGTATCCAGCACAATCAAGTCATATCGTTCCTTCAGTTCCTCGATGGCATTTTCCAAAGAGGTGCGTGCCACAAGCTCGGTAGGGTTAGGAGGGACACTTCCTCGGGGCAGGAGGTCGAGGTTGGGACTGATGTCCGAAGGGATAATCAGCTTATTCAGGTTGTTCGTATCCGGATATGCCAAATAGTTGGTGATGCCAAGTGTATGTTTTTTCAATCCGAAAACTTTGTCCATCCCTGCCTTGCGGAGGTCCATCCCTATAAGAATGACTTTCTTTCCCAAATATGCCAAGCTAACGGCCAGATTCCCGGCTACAAACGATTTCCCTTCCGCAGGTTGCGAAGAGGTGACCATCATTACCTTTCCACCCGGAGGAAGCATGAAGAGCAGGTTGGTACGCAGATGGCGGAAAGCTTCTTCCATCACATGGTTGCGGTTTTCGTGCACCACGATGCTTCCACGTACACTTTTCCCGAGATCGGCTTTGGGTAATTCGGCTATCACGGGGATGGAGGTAATTTTTTCTACGTCTTCGCGTCTTTCAATGCGGAAACTCAGGAATTCTTTCAGGTAAATGATGCCTGCAGGGATGACAACCCCTAACATCAATGCTGCCAGATAGAAAACCTTCTTTTGGGGCGATACGGGTGCCTTGTCGGCTACCGGAGCCTCGATGATGCGTCCGTTGCTGGCTGTCGATGCCAAGGTGATGGCATTTTCTTCCCGCTTTTGGAGGAGCATGGTGTAGAGGCTTGCCTTGATTTCCTGTTGTCGGGCAATGTTCCGGTATGCCTTTTCTTGCGCAGGTGCATCAGCAATTCGTCCTTCGTGCTTGCGTGCCTCGCGCATCAGGTTCTTCTCAGCCATTTCAAGACCTCTCAGCACGCTACTCACGGTTGTTTGTACGGTGTTGTGCATGGCATCGATGCCCGAATTCAGTTGCACTACGGCCGGATTGGTCTCCGACGAAGTGCGTAACAAACGTTTCCGTTCGCCTATCATCGTGTTGTATTGGTTGATGACGTGTGCCAGGTTAGGGTCGCTGATGCCCGTGTTTGCAGGAATCACCTCTCCGCGGTTGGCAGGATTGTCGATGTAGCTCTTCAAATCCTGTATCAAGTTACGTTGCGTCGCGTTCTCTGTCAGTTGTTGTCCGTATCGGGACGTTTCCTGCAAAGCCATCTGTGCATCGCTTTCCAAGTCTGTCAAACGCGAGCGTTGCTTGAAGTTGGCTAAAGATTCTTCGGTACTTCCCAGTTCACGGTCGATGATGGCTATTCGTTCTTCGATGAACTCAGCCGTTTTCTGTGCCACTTCGTTTTTCTCATCGTTAGCTTCCCGGTTATAGATATCTACCAATCTGTAAATGAAGTCAATACCCCGTTGTGGTACCGTATTCAGTACGGATGTCTGCGCAATGGTTGTCGTCTTCGAGGTCGGTTTCACACTCAAGTTATCGGTATATCGGATGGTACAGATATCGGGACTGGATATCGTGGCTATCAGTTTGGGAATGGATTTTATTTCTGCCGGGTCTTGTGGTGTAAAGGTCAGGATGCCTGCTTCGGTAGGAAGTGCTGCCGGTAAAGTGTCGAAGGTCTCCGTTATCTTCTTGATACGTCCTTGATAGGTGTATTTCACTTCCACGCTCAAGTTTCCTATCGAGGTAGAATGCATTTCCACCGTTATTTCACTTTCCAGCTTGTCCGCTTCTTCCGGGCTCATATACACTTTCACGGGTTCGTTGCCGTAGATGGGTACGTCGTAGCCCCACGTCCGTTTTTCCCGATGGTCGATGTACAGGCAAAGGTCTGTAACCACCTTGCGGACAATGGTTTGCGATTTTAGAATCTCGATTTCATTGTCGAAGCTATTGGTCATCGAAACGATGCCCATTTCCTCGATTCCGGCCAATACACCTGTGTTTCTGCTCGTTTCACCCGATTGTTCCTTGATAAGTAACGCAGAATGTATGCGATACACGGGTGTTTGGTACCGGAGCCAGATGGTGGTGATGGTTAAGCACAAGGCAATGCAGATGGCTGCCCAGGGCCAATATACCCAATATTTCAGAAGATTGGTGTGCAAGTTATTTGTTTCCTTGGAAGGATTCTTAAAAGTAGTTCCGTTCATAAGTGGTTTATTTGAAGATATTGACTAATAGACTGGCTACGGAAACTAAGATGGAGGTAGCACTAACCCATAAAGAGGTGCTTTGTCCGATGTCCGAATTCTTGGCTTTCGTTTTGTTGGGGCTGACGTAGAGGATGTCGTTCTGCTGGAGTTGGTAATACGGACTGTTTACGATATCAGCCTGGTTTAAGTCGAGAAGGATTATTTTCCGTTGTCCGTCAGCGTTTTCTCGTACCAGTTTCACATTGTCACGCATCCCCCAAATGGTCATATCACCTGCCATGGCAAGGGCTTCCAGTACATTTACCTTTTCATTTCCGATGGTAAAGGTACCGGGACGTGCTACTTCTCCCAACACCGAAATCTTGTAATTGGCCATTCGTACAGTCACGATGGGCGTTTCTTTCAGATAAGGTTTCAGTTTCTCCTTGATTTGCTCTTCGGCTTCGTTCTTGGTCATTCCTCCCACGTGAAGTTGCCCGATGACGGGGAAATCGATGTTTCCGTCATTATCAACCAAATATTGTTGTAATGACCGTTGTTGAGTGATGGTATTCGTGTTTTGTGCATTCTGTACCGTGGGTACGGTCAGGTTGAAGGGGGCTGCTACTTCCGGGTCGGTCGTGTTGACGGTAATGGTAAGCAAGTCCTTCGGTAGAATGCGTGCATCATACAAAGCCTGAATTTCAGTCGAATCGTTGACTGCCCCGATATCTTGCAGATAGGGGATTTTCTGATACGATGTGCAACTGGCGAGGCAGAGGAGTATGAGCATAAAGGAGAGGATTCGTCGTCCTTTCCCGATGATTTTGTGAAAGAATCCGCTTTCTTTTTCCTGTTTTTGTTGCTGGGAAATCATTTCGTAAATGCTTCCCCAATCAGGCAGTTCACCTAAGTTGCAATCGTCTATCCATACGTCCACATCCAGTTTTCGGCTTGTGTACATACTCTCTTCGGGATAGTTCTTGTTGGCCGCATAAAATTCCAGCCCTCTTTCTTTGCAAAACTGGATAGCTTCTTCCAGACGTTTCCCTTCACGAACTGTCCAAAGGATGAGTCGATGTCCTTCTGCAGACAATTTCTTCAATGTTTCAATGGCGAAAGGCTTTTCTTTTCCGATTTTCGGGTAGCGGTGTTCTACAATGGTTCCGTCAAAATCTACTGCGATAATCATTTTCTTGTTGTTTTTGAATGTATTTAGAATTTCTTCAAAAACAATTGGACCAAATGATTGGTTCAAAGGGGATAAAAGAAAAGTGGATGTGTAAAAAACACATCCACTTTTCTTTTTTATCTTTCCGCACGCATCGGATTGTTCAGGAAATCCTGATAAGCCAATCGGATACCGTCTTTCAGTTCGGTGCGGTATTTCCATCCCAAACGTTCGGCTTTGCTTACGTCCAGTAGTTTACGAGGAGTACCATTCGGTTTGCTGGTGTCCCAACGGATTTCACCTTCATAGCCCGTAACTTCAGCTACCAATTCAGTCAGTTCCTTGATGCTGAGCTCCTTACCTGTACCGGCATTCACGGTTTCATCACCGCTGTAGTGGTTCATCAGGAACACGCACAGGTTGGCCAAGTCATCCACGTACAGGAATTCGCGCAACGGACTTCCGTCACCCCAGCAAGTCACGGATGGCAGTCCTTGTTCCTTAGCCTCGTGGAATCGGCGGATGAGTGCCGGTAGCACATGACTATGGGTAGGATGGTAGTTGTCATTCGGTCCATACAGGTTCGTAGGCATCACGCTGATGTAGTCGGTTCCATATTGCTTGTTCAAGTATTCGCAATATTTCAAGCCTGAAATCTTGGCCAAAGCATATGCCTCGTTGGTTTTCTCCAGTTCGCTGGTCAGCAGACAGCTTTCCGGCATCGGTTGCGGAGCCATACGAGGGTAGATACAACTGGAGCCCAAGAACAGCAGCTTCTTGCAACCGTTCTTCCAGGCTTCGTGTATTACGTTCATTTCCAGCATCATATTCTCGTACATAAAGTCAGCCAATGCACTTTGGTTGGCGATGATGCCACCTACTTTGGCAGCTGCTAAGAATACGTATTCCGGTTTTTCTTCGGCGAAGAACCGTTCCACAGCCTCTTGTCTGCACAAGTCCAGTTGTGCATGCGTACGTGTGATGATGTTCGTGTATCCTTGACGTTCCAGTTCACGGACAATGGCAGACCCCACCATTCCGCGGTGTCCTGCCACGTATATTTTTGCTTCTTTATTCATATTTAAATTATTCCATCTGAGCTTTCATATGCAGCTTCTTCACAAATTTCATGTCATGCTGCACCATGATGCGCACCAATTCCGGGAAAGAAGTCTTGCAGGGGTTCCATCCCAACAAAGTCTTCGCCTTGGTCGGGTCGCCCAACAACTGGTCCACTTCACACGGACGGAAATACTTCGGGTCAACCTCTACCAATGCCTTGCCGGTAGCTACGTCAATACCCTTTTCGTTCACACCTTCACCTTCCCAACGCAAGGTGATGCCCACTTCCTGGAATGCCAAGGTTGCAAATTCGCGTACGGTGTGGTATTCACCGGTAGCAATCACAAAGTCTTCCGGAGTTTCGTGCTGCAGAATCAGCCACATACATTCCACATAATCCTTGGCGTAACCCCAGTCGCGGAGTGAATCCAAGTTACCCAAGTACAGTTTGTCCTGATAACCCTGAGCGATGCGGGCAGCTGCCAATGTAATTTTACGGGTTACGAAGGTTTCGCCACGGCGTTCACTTTCGTGGTTGAACAAGATACCGTTCACGGCAAACATTCCGTAGCTTTCGCGGTAGTTCTTGGTAATCCAGAAACCGTATTGCTTGGCTACACCATACGGAGAGCGGGGGTAGAAGGGGGTTGTTTCCTTCTGCGGCACCTCCTGTACCTTACCGAACAGTTCCGAAGTAGAAGCCTGATAGATGCGGCAAGTCTTTTCCAAACCACAGATGCGTACCGCTTCTAATAGTCGGAGTGTACCTACAGCATCGGCTTCCGCTGTATATTCCGGTACATCGAAACTTACCTTTACGTGGCTCTGTGCAGCCAAGTTGTAGATTTCATCCGGACGGATGTCGCTGATGATGCGGATCAGTGAACTGCTGTCTGTCATATCCCCCCAATGCAGGTTAATCAGACGGCTCTTCTTCATGTCACGTACCCATTCATCCAAGTACAGATGTTCGATACGTGCCGTGTTGAACGACGACGAACGGCGCATGATGCCGTGTACTTCATATCCCTTTTCAATCAGGAACTCGGCCAAGAAAGACCCGTCCTGTCCGGTGATACCGGTTATCAATGCTATTTTTCCCATAATTTCGTATATCGATATAAAACAGAAGTAGGCTGTATTTGTTTCGATACAGCCTATATTTCTTTTATTTACGTTTAATTATTCTTCTTCTTTTGGTTCTTTCAATCCCTCTTTCAGACTCAGCCAAAGGTCTTTTCCGAAGAGAATCCAAGCGGAGGCTCCCATCAATCCTAAAAAGATAAATCCTGCAATCAAAATCTTGGCACTGATTCCCGATGGGGAAAGGGGTACACAAGCCGGTTCAAAAACGGTGAAGGAAGGTTTCGCTTCCTGCACTTTCGCTCTGGACATTTGCAGTTGGGTTGCTACATTGCTATATACCTGGTAGGCCAAATCCATTTCGTTCTTCAAGCGTTCTTCTTCCGCCTTAACTCGTTGAAGAATGACATTCTTGTTGGCGTCAATGTAGTCTGCATAGTTCTTTTGGGCGATGTAATAGTCATTCTGACGATCCTTATACAGTTGTTCCCAATAATTGCAGTCTTCCTGCGCTTTTGATGCCTGGTAGGTTGTGATGTATTTTTGAAGTTTCACCACTACGGTATCAGCCATGGTTGCTGCTACCAATGGGTCTTGCGCTGTAACACTCACCTTGGTCATGCTGGTCTTTTTGTCAGCATCCGCTTTAATGATTGCCTTGATGGCACCAATCTGTCCCATTTGTTTCGGTGTCAGACGGAAAGGGTCAATCACTTCCACCACATCCTTTTTGTCGTTGTCGCTAAAAAGGCTGCTGATGCCTCCGATAGCCATGCTGGGCAATGCCATCACTGTATTCCACCAAGGCTGACTCTCTGTTTCCAGATAGGCAACCAGCGTTGTATCCAGTTTTCCATCGATGGTCTGAACCGGTGTGTCGAACAATTCTAAGATGAATGGAGTTGATGCCACAATATCCTTTGCCATCGAGAAGTTCAACGCACTGGCATCACCACCGATATTGAAATTGCCGAATCCCAACATCGAGGCCATGCTCGACAGACTGCTTCCGCCGCCTTTGCTCGATTCTGGTGAAAGGGTAACGGTGGCTGTATATTTAGTCGGCAAGCTTGCGTGGATAATAAATCCCACCACAAAAGCTACACCCGCCACTTTCAGCAATGTTTTGCGTGCATTCCATAACTTGCGTGCATATTCCATCAAGTCAATTTCCAATTCATCCTCTTCCAGAGGCACGTTTGTATAATTCTTGTCTTCTGCCATGGTCATACCTTATTTTAATATATTAGCAACAGAGGCCGCTGTCAAGCCCAAAGAACCGATGGACGATGCCAATCCGATGATGGATTGCAAGCTCCACTTGGCTGCTTTTTCCTTGTCTTTCACCGGTACAATGATTTCACATCCCGGTTCAATCATGTTTCTGCCGCCGCCTCTCACTTTGGCTACCTGTCCGTTCATGTAGATGATGAACGCCTTGCTCTTACGGGCACTGTTCGAGAAACCACCGGCTTGGCTGATGTAGTATTTTACAGATTTTCCACTTTGGTAAGATACGGTATTCGGCATCATGACAGCACCGTTGATTTTCACCGTATTGGTCAGTTCCGGTACTATGAGACGGTCGCCTTCGCGCAAAACTACGTCAGCATCGCTACCCGGATTCTGCAAAGCCTTTTGCAAGTCAATACCTACCGAGAATACACTGTCCAGTTTCAATTGCAGAGTATCGCTTTTGGCTGGATTTTCGCGTCTCATCATGTCGATTACCTCCTGCATACGTTTCAATTCTTCCGCATTGGCTTTACGCATCAGTTTGGCACCGCGTGCGTATGCAAACTGGGTGATACCCCCTGCTTTCTTCACCAGTTCGGTCAGTCTTTCGCTCTTGTTGGTCAATGAATAGGTTCCACCATACAGAATTTCCCCTTCCACGGTTACGTTGGCTTGCTTCTGATACCCCGGACTCTTTCGTACATACACTTGGTCGTAAGGTTCCAAGACAAATCCCGGTGTGCCATCTACCACAAAACCGTCCTTCAAGGCAAAAGAGAACATTTCGCCGATGGTTGCAGCAGCTTCGGTTCCTTGGTTGTTCTTGATACGTCTGGATACATCTACTTTGACGGTAGATGCCGATTCCAGCAAACCGCCTGCCTGAATTACCAAATCTTCCAGGGTCATGTTGTCTGCATAGATGTACTTACCCGGACGTGCCACTTCTCCGAACACTTCAATGTTACCCATGTCCTGCAAGTCGTGGATACTCGGAACATACAATACATCGTTTCTTTTCAGTTCAATGTCCGGTTTGGTTCCGTTCAAGATACCCTTCAAATCCACCTGTACAATTTCCTTGGTCATGTCTTCACGTTGGCGATGCAAGACGGCACGGGCCAAGAACGCATCTGCCATCACCCCGTCTGCTCTTTCAATCAGTTGCTTCACGGTGTTCAGCTGTCCACCGAACTGATAGATACCCGGACGATATACTGCTCCCTTGATTTCCAATTTGTTCTCGTAGCGGTTCAGAATGGCTTCGGCAGTCAACACGTCACCGTCTCTCAGCTTGAATACCGAATAGTCCATATCGTCAACGGTCAGCACTTGGTATTCCTTACCGTTTTGTCTCACCACTCTCAAGGAACGGCTATACGCATCGCTGGCAAAGTTGCCGGCATATTTTAATAAGGTAGCAACTGTTTCTTCATTTTTCATTTCATATCGCATCGGGCGCTTCACATTTCCTTCGATTTTCACCAGTGTTTCGTAAGGAGGTACAATGATTACGTCGCCTTCCTGCAGACCGATGTCGTGGGTCGTCTTCCCGTTCATAATGAAATCGTAGATGTCCACAGATGCAATATTCTTGCCGTTACGAGCTACCTGGATGTTTCTCAAACTACCGATTTTGTTTACCCCACCGGCATTGTACAAAGCATGGAATACGGTCGAGAAGGCCGACAAGGAATAAGTACCGGGTTTTTCCACCTCACCCATTACGTTTACTTGGATGGTACGTCCGTTACCCAATGAGACCTTGATTTGTGAAGTCGGGTTTTCATCGTCGATACCGGCATAAATCTTGCTCATTTCCTTGCGGAGATGCTTGGTTGCTTGTTCCACTGTCATACCGCTCAGATAAACCAATCCCAAGTCTTCAATGCTGATGACACCGTCGGGAGCGATGGTTTCCATAATGGTCACCTGGTTGGTACCCCATACGTCAATAATCACCTCATCGCCAGGTCCCAACTTGTAGTTCGATGGCGTCGGAAGGTTCAGGCTCGGTTCAAAAGTCAGGTTTTCAGAGTTGAAGATGTTTCGTCCGAACACTTGGTCACCGTCTGCTTCTTCCTTGTAGAAAATCAGATTGTCTGAAACCAAGTTGCCATTTTCGTCCATGGTCAGGTTCAGCGTATCCTTGCCTAATTCCAGTTTCTGGTCGATGACATATCGGTATTCTTTTTTCTTTTCCACACCTTCTGGGGTCAACGGATTCAGGCCCGATTCATCGTTGGTCAATTCTCCTTCCAGCCCTACTGCCATACCGTCTTTGATACGCAGACGGCTCAGTTTGGAGATGTCTTGTCCCAATCCTTTCCCGTTTTTCTGGTTCTGTTGGTAGAGTTTCTTAATTCTTTCGGCTTGTTGGCGTGTTACCCCCATACGTGCCAATTCGCTGGTTAATTGTTGCTGGCTCTTGCCTTGCTGCAATCCGGTCTGAACGTACTGCATCACTTCAGTATCGCTCATACCTACCTTTTGCGCCCATACGGTAGTGGACACAATGCTCATCATCAAGCAAAAAATCAGTGATTTCTTAAACATAAAGGTCGTATAAAATGTTATTATCTATTCGGTTTCCCAATTTCCGTGCAAAGTTACGTAAAAACTTCGACATAGGAACCAACGTTTTACACTTATTTTGTATTTTTGATGCACCTGCCCTAAAATGTTTGCAGATGTGAAGGATAATGCGTACTTTTGCATCGACAAATAGTCTTGTATGTAAATGGTTCCCAATTTTTAATTTTAAGTTTGAACGAAAGATGAAGATAGCAGTAGCAGGAACAGGATACGTAGGTTTGAGTATCGCCACGTTGTTGAGCCAGCACCATCCCGTGATGGCAGTGGATGTCATTCCCGAAAAGGTGGAAAAGATCAATCGGCGCATTTCGCCCATTCAGGACGAGTACATCGAGAAATACCTGGCCGAAAAGGAATTGAACCTCACAGCCACCCTCGATGCCGAAGCGGCTTACAAGGATGCCGATTTCGTGGTAGTAGCTGCTCCGACCAATTACGACAGCAAGAAGAATTTCTTCGACACCTCGGCAGTAGAGTCGGTAATTGCCCAGGTCATGAAGTACAACCCCGAAGCCATTATTGTCATCAAGAGTACCATTCCGGTAGGCTATACCGAGTCCATCCGTCGCAAGACAGGCAGTCAGAATATCTTGTTCTCGCCCGAATTCTTGCGCGAAAGCAAAGCCTTGTACGACAATCTTTACCCCAGCCGCATCATCGTGGGTCGTCCCGAAGGTGATGAACGCTTGGAAAAGGCAGCCCGCACCTTTGCCGACCTCTTGGTAGAAGGTGCTATCAAGGAAGACGTCGAAGTGTTGTTCATGGGCTTGACCGAAGCCGAAGCCGTGAAACTCTTTGCCAACACCTATTTGGCGCTGCGTGTCAGCTACTTCAACGAACTCGATACCTATGCCGAAATGAAGGGATTGGATTCGGCAGCCATCATCCAGGGCATCGGCCTCGATCCCCGTATCGGTACGCATTACAACAACCCGAGCTTCGGTTACGGTGGCTATTGTCTCCCCAAGGATACCAAGCAGCTGTTGGCCAACTACCAGGATGTGCCTCAAAACATGATGAGTGCCATTGTGGAAAGTAACCGTACCCGCAAGGACTTCATTGCCAATCAAGTGTTGAATATGGCCGGTTATTACGATTATTACAATCGTGGCGATTACAATGCGGCCGATGAACGTCAATGCGTTATCGGTGTTTACAGATTGACCATGAAGAGCAACAGCGACAATTTCCGCCAGAGCTCCATCCAAGGTGTCATGAAGCGCATCAAGGCCAAGGGAGCCGAGGTGATTATCTACGAACCGACGCTCGAAGACGGAACCACTTTCTTCGGTAGCCGGGTAGTGAACGACCTCGAAGCCTTCAAGTCCCGTAGCCAGGCCATCATCGCCAACCGTTACGATACCTGCCTGGACGATGTGCAGGACAAAGTCTATACCCGCGACATTTTCCGTCGGGATTAACCCTAAAAAACATCTTCAAATTTTCAAAATTTGAAGATGTTTTTTTAAAGTTTTTCTTTGTAAATTCCTTTTCTTTAAAAAAAACACTAAATTTGCATCGTTATAGTAATTCTTGTATGTAAATCGTGAGGATTGAGAGAATATATACCTGATATTCAGGAGTATTGTCGTATCATTGCCTCTTGTGCGATTGAACTTGATTGGAGCTATATCCTTATGGATACTCGAGCTGCTGTATGAAGAATTTCCCTCTTTGAGGAGGAATATCTATTTCGTGCAGGAGAAGGAGTTGTATCCCTAAAGATATGTCTTTTTTGTTTAATTGCACTTTGAAAAGGTCTCTGTTAACACCCTCATAACCCATAATTCATAACTCACAGTGTCATCCAGAGTGAAGTGATGATGGGTTGTTGAGGACTTGTCCGAAAAATCTGAGTACACCTGCTAAACAATAATATACCCAATATCATTAGGATTTCTCGAAGAATATTTGTTTCTTTGCAATAAATAAGATGAAGATATGTGCAAATTCTCGGAAGATAACAAACAGAAATTAGGCAATACGATTATTTATATAGCCGAACGTACTCCGCAACTCAGCAAGACGAAGTTGCTGAAGTTGTTGTTTCTGATGGAAGAATATATGGTAAAGCGCTATCATGTACCTTTCTTGGCACTTCCTTACGAAGTGTGGAAGGCAGGCCCGGTAGCCAAGGATATATTCATCGACTTGTCAGACGGAGTCGTGTTGATGAAGGATTTCGTCAAGGCAGAGATGAAAGAGAATGGTATGTACATCAAAGCCATCAAGCCGTTTTGTGACGATGAATTTTCCGATTGTGAAATTGAAATGATGGATGAAGTCATCAAGAAGCATGGACACAAGACCGCAACTCAATTAGTAAATGAAACACATAAAGAGGGTTCTCTCTGGTATGAGGTAGCCAAGGAAAACGGCTTGTTGGAAGATTTTGCTAATGGCATATCAAATAATTCTTCTTACTTGATTGATTTTACTAGAGGCTTGACAGAATGTGCTAAGGAACATTATTTGGAAAGTTTGGCCATCCATCAAACAGCAAATATCTTAAAAGCCCAGGCACATGTTTGAAATAGGTAATCTCTTGTTTTTCAAGCCGTTTTACTTTAAGAATGGTGCACCTCCTCAGAATAAATTTATGGTGGTATTGGGACAAGATGCAAATGGGAACACGCTATTAGCTTCATTGCCTACTTCCAAAGACCATGTACCGAGTGACATTGAAGTAAAAGGAGGCTGTATAGAAATACCTGACAGACAAGTTAATGTGTATGTATTTCTTGCAGACGAAAATATTACAATTCCACAAGATGGTTCGACCTCTTTCTCTTTCGATGTGAACACTTTTATCTATGGTGCTGATTTGGATACCTATCCGATAACTACTTTTCATCAACAAATAGCAGACAAATTGTCTGAAGTAGAATTAAGAGGTCGAATCACCGACGATTACTTCACAGCTTTAAAGGAGTGCCTAAAGAGCTCTAAGATGGTAAAGAATAGATACAAACGTATTTTGTAAACAGATATGAGTAATAAAGTTTTTATTATAGGGAATGGTTTTGATTTGGACTTGGGACTGAATACCCGTTATAGTGATTTTGCTAAAAGTGACAAATGGCCATTTACGACTACTCATCTTCCCAATTCTTTAGCAGGATATCTTAAAAAGAAAGCTAATGTCGAAAAGTGGTTTGATTTAGAGAAAGAATTGCTTTTATATTCGCAAAACAGAATTGGTGCAGAGAGGGCTTTAGCAAGATATAAGACTCAAGCGGAGAATGATAAAAGAATGTTTGATGACTTGAATCAGTCACTTACTGCATATTTAAAGCGAGAAGAGAGAACGGAGTTGAAAAAAGATTCTGTTGCAGCAAAAGTACTTCTTTCTATAATAGAAAGTGATTTATTTTCATCTATATATTCTTTTAATTATACGGATTTGCACAATATAGCAGCTCAACTGGGTAGCAATAAGAAGTTTGAGTACGAACATGTACATGGATGTTTGAAGGAAAATAGTATAATATTGGGTGTAGAAGAAGGAACAGATTTATTACCAGGATATCAATATCTATACAAGACTTTTAATCCACATTACGAGTCACATTACATTCAATATGATATGCTGGAAGCTGATGAGGTGGTGTTCTTTGGGCATTCTTTAGGTCATAATGATTATCATTACTTTCAGATGTTTTTTCAGGAGCAATGTCGTGATGGTATGAAACGTAAGGATGGTAAGAGGATTACTATTTTTACTTATAACGATTCTTCTCGCATTGAGATATTGGAGCAACTCCGGCAAATGAATAATAAAAAGACCGATTTGCTTTTTAATCTGAACCAGATGGAAGTGATTTACACAAAAGATGGTGGTGGCTATCGTTTGGAGCGCTTTATTAATAGATTAAAGGAGGAGGCCAATTCTTTGGATAATTTTATGCAGAATGGGATTTATTAATTTGAGATAAATAAAGATAATGGATAAGAAACTTCGAAAAGCGCCGTTTTTTCTGAAACGGCGCTTTTCTCTTACGTTAGGACAAATGGTAATGTATTAGATTGCTGTTTGGGATTGTAACGGTAATACCCATTTCTTTCAAAAGTTCTACTTCTGCCTTTATTAGCAAGTTATTTCTCTGCTTCTTGAATTTTTCGAGTTCATTATTTAACCAAAAATCAACTAATTCTTCCGTTAATCCATATTTCTTTAAATTGCTGATAACAAATCCATTGGTTAATGCTTCTGCAAACTCTTTCTTGTCATTTTGAGTTAGATATAGCACGATTCCAATTGAGGAGTCTTTGAGTAACTTACAATGCCCACAATATGCAACGTTGTGATTATATGTTTGTTTGTAGTATTCTCTAACCAATGTAATCATAAGTAGATTACTGAGGGCTGATTGAGTTGAAAAACGAAAATCCAAAGCTGGTAATTCAATAGTTTTTTCATATTCGATGGCATATTCAGCTTCACCGGTTATATATTTGTCTAGTTGTCTGAATATGGTTCTTACATTGTTTAACGAACTGTTTAGAAATGACTGGTTTACCGTGGTGTAGAAAAACCATTTTTTCATTTCTTTTAGTTGTGTGTTGTTTGGATTCTTTACTTCCTTGAAAAAAGTGGTAAGCCCGATTAATTGTTTGGCATAAGGCAACATTTTGTATGATATGACCCCGCATTCTTCATGCAGGAATTTAACTGCGCTGGTTATATCTTGCTTGATTTCAGGAAGAAACTTCGTTATGTCAGTTTTGATCATTTCTTCCATTATATTGTTGTCATAAAAATTTTTTCCGATATATCTGCAGCAACAATTCAGTACATCATCTGTTTTAAGCTTTTCAAATCCATATCCACCCAATGAGTCAATCAGTCGGTCTAGCTCATCCGACAGGAGTGGGCTTTGGTCGTTTTTATAGTAAATAGCCTGCAGCATGGATACTTTTGAAATGTCTGTGCCTTTAGAGTTGATTCTGGAAAAGACCGTTCCAGCTTCGTTTAGGCTGCAGTTTTCAATCATAACTTCTCCTATTTCGTAACTTTGAAGGCGGGTATTCATCAGTTTGGCTCTTTCGATGTACTTACTGGCTTTCTCTTTATCTGTCACGTTTTTCAGGATATCCTGGAGACAATTCAGTAAAGAGAAAGTGTCATAGATATCAGGTAATTCTAATAAATAATCCTTTTTCTTGCCTTTGGTGTATTCAAAACAATCCCTTTCCAAGTTATAGGCTAGTTTGAATTTTTCGTTTTTATTTTCATCTTTTGTCACACAGCCGTAAAAGGTTGTCAAGCGTTGCCTACCATCTAATACGTAGAATTCCGGTGATTCTACTTCTTGGGTTTTGTCTGTGAGGATATCTTTCGCTTTGAATGCCATTGAATTCTTCTCGGGTTTCCATAGAATTATCGAACCGATAGGATATCCTTTACTAATGCTGTCAAAGAGATCAACGACCTGTTCTTTTTTCCAGACAAAATCTCGTTGGAACACAGGAATCACATACTTTCCGCTTTTAATCTTTGAAGCGATTTCTCTCAAATATTCGCGTTCAGGTTTTATGGTAATTGTAGCCATACTTATACTATTTTAGCAAATTTCAATAAAAGGAGTTGCATCTCAGACATATCAATGCCATTAACTGTAAAATGTTTGAGTCCTCTTTCGTACATTGTTCTCGACATGTCTTTTGCTAGTTTGGGCACCATTTCTTTTTTGTAACCTTTGGATTTATATTTTTGTCCTATGTTTTCGTAGTCCGATATTTCATCTTCATCTATCGATACCGATAGTTTTTCATATCGTTCTTTAGGAAAATAGTTCTCAATGGCGCGTTTATACCACATATGCCATATCCATCCGTTTGTTTGGTTCAGGTTATAAATTTCATTATCTGATATAGTTTGACTATCTTTCTGACTAAAAAACTTAAAGTGGTGATTTTTTTGAGAGTCATAGTATGTATTATCATCTGTATCTCTGTCAAAGATGGCACAACACTTCATTTTATAAACCCCTTTATATAGTTCATTATCCTTTTGTTCTATGATTGGTACGTATTGGGTATGTCCGCCACCATTCATGTATGTTAATTTTCTATCTTTTATAGCCTTGGAAACCAAAGCGTATATATTCTTGAATTGTGGGTCATGCTTATACACTTCGGGCAAGTATTTATAGACCTCCCATTCATATATGCTGTTTTCAATCAGAAGTTCAGACGGGGATTCTAACAAAGGTTTTAAAACTGTTTTATAGTGATTGATATCTATGGTTGTCAGATATTTCCTTAATTCTTCAGTGATGTCAAAACCTTTGTAGAAACGGAACAGTTGCTTTTGGCTTGCACTGCCATGTGTGTTTATTGCTTTGGTTATTACATCACGTGTTTCGTGAGTACAGCTAATGTAATGTCCATTGCTGATAATTATAGCGCATTGGTCAGAAAAAATAGGTTCTGTAACGCTGCATGCATATGTATGATCGATGTTTATTATCATTTTGAGTGTTCCATTATTTCAGACATTAAGTCAAAACTTTCGCTAAAAATTCCTGTCGGCCATGAAGTTAGCTCTCCATTTGGTAAAATTTCAATTCTATCCAAAGTGGATTCTTCTTCATTTGCATCTATGAAATAAATAATAACATCCTCTGAATTAAAATCTTTATTAGGGTCAGCTACCATATTTCTTAATCCTAGGATGAAATTTTCAGAATGTGATTCAATGACATATTTTCGTTTCATTTTTTTTGCAGATTCGGCTATTCGGTATGCTACATTGGCATGGGCAGCAGGATGTAAATGTAATGCGGGTTGTTCTATGGCCAATACTTCGATGTCGTTTTTCATATACGAAGCCACCACAATAGGTAGTAATTGTCCTAATCCTTGACCTACCTGAGAAATGTTGACATTTACTTCATTATGCTTTACATACAGACTATAGCTCCCCGTAGAAGGGCCATTCTGCATAAACAGTAGTTTTTGTCCTTCTAAGTTGTCTTCAAACCATTGTGATACATTCTTGAATAGTACATCATCTTTCAGATGAGAATTAAGTAATACGGAATACGCGAAGGAACCGTCTATACCAACTTTTGACGCATTGCTAAATCCTTCAAAAACAATTTCCTTTGGAGCTGTTTTACGAATTGGACCTATATAATCTACCTTAAATGTCATATCTGCTTTTTGTATTCCTAAATGCTCGTATGCTTTTGGGAAAGTCATACCGCTAGGAGATGGGGTATCTTTTGATAGGATTTGTTCACCAAATAGCTCTTTTCCCTTGCTGACCTGATATTTATAAACAAATAGATTTCCCTGATCTATGGCATATGTTACATCAAAAGATATTCCATTTTCAAAAGAAGCTCCTAATGACAAATCTACAAGAGTGTAGTTGTGGAAGAGTTCTTCGTATCTTGCACCTAAACTGACACCATCATTAACCAACATCAGGGGTGAATCTGTTTTGCCGGCTGTCGCGTTAGCAAAAAGAGGAAAAAGTTTTAATATGGAACTCTTTCCGCTGCTGTTTTTACCTATGAGTACGGTTACAGGACGGATTTCTATCTGTTGCTCTGTGGAAAAAGCTTTGTAATTGCGTATATGTATATTTTTAAGAGTAGCCATAATGTTTAACTATTAAATTGTTTTGCGAAATTAAATCATTACTTTCAATAAACCAAAAAGTGATACTTGTTTTTTCAAAATAAATGGTTTTTAAATGTGAATCGAAGAAAACTTTCCGCATAAAATCTACGGATTTATGCGGAAAGTTTCTTTTTATATGCACATGTCAAGGTTCTCCCAAGTATTCAAATATCAATGCGACCTGCTTGGCCGTGAACATCCGTTGGTGGGTGCGGTAATTCGTTTCGGCCAATGCCTCGGAAAGCTTGGGGTTCAGCTTGATCCATTGTGCCAGTCGGTTCAGGGCGGCTCCCGGGCAGATGTCGGGTGCATACGCTTGTGCCAGTTCACTCTTATAATAAGGTCTGATGCGGTAGTCCATTTTGAGTTATGAGTTATGGGTTATGATTGCAAATATACTAATAATCAACGATATAACCAACATCTTTTGCTACTTCGTTTCATCCGTTCTCATCCCATCTCCATCCCTTTCATAATCCCTTCTTCTTGCCGTCGTATCTTTGTACTGTAAATGATAAAGGACGAATGAAAATGAACCGTCCGGAAGGTCAACTATCATCCATCATCTATCATTTATCATTTAAATAATTTCTAACTCAAAACTCTTAAAAAATGGCAAGAAACGTAACTTATTCTGTGGTTCCTCGTAAGAACCTGAACGACAAAGAAGCAGCACCTAAGTTTTATGCCCGTGCCAAGGCTACCGGCGACATCGACCTGCGCGAGATGTCCGAACGCATCCAGCAGAGCTGTACCGTGACCAAGGCCGATGTCCATGCCGTGCTCGTTGCTTTGGAAGATGTGATAATCAATGCTTTGAAGAGCGGTGAAATTGTCCGCTTGGGCGACCTCGGTACCTTCCAGATAGGTATCAGCAGCAAGGGTGCGGTCACAGCGAAGGACTACAACTCCTCGCTCATCAAGAGTGCCCACATCAATTTCCGTCCCGGCGTTGCCTTAGCTGGCCTCCTCACTTCGCTCACCTTTGCCAAGCTGAAGACCGACGATGACGAAGAAGAGACCGAAGAAGGCGGACAGGAAGAAGGTGGTGAAGACCTCACTGCGTAATGTTAGCGACTAGTACTGGTGACTAGCGACTAGTGTCATTCAGAACGGAACGAAGTGAAGTGAAGAATCTTGGAAGCGTTCACGTAAACATAATCCTTTATGTTCACGAGATTCTTCGCTTCGCTCTGAATGACAAAACTGATGCAACTTATTTTTTGCACATTACTTAATACACCACAGATTATACAGATGGACACGGATTGTTTTTAATTTTAATTATTTGTCTGTGAAAATCTGTGTAATCTGTGGTGAAATAACTCAAAACTTATGAAAAAAGACTCATGGCAAATCATCCTGAAAATCATCATTGCTGTAGCCTCGGCGATAGCGGGCGCACTGGGCGTGACGGCCTGCGTCGGATAACTACGCTCGTCATCCACTGCACCGCCACCCGTGTCGATACCGATTTCACCGAGAAAGACCTCCTCCGTTGCCATCGGGAACGGGGAATGGCGATGATAGGTTATCATTTCTACATCCGCAAGGATGGATACATCTGCAGCACCCGACCCTTGGACAGGGTCGGTGCCCACGCCCGCGGGTTCAATGAAGACAGCATCGGCATTGCTTACGAGGGCGGTCTGGACAGTCGGGGACAACCCGCCGACACTCGTACCCAGCGGCAGAAGTATTCCCTGCGGGCTTTGATACGGGTTTTGAAGCAGGAGTACCCCATTACGAAGGTCTGCGGTCATCGCGACCTCAGTCCCGCCATCCCGAAGGCTTGCCCTTGTTTCGATGTAGCTACCGACGAGTGGTGCCTATAACTCAAAAGACTCACACTCATCATAAAGGCACAACCCGAGGGCAGCCCAGTGGGGAAGGAACTCTTCTTCGTTCACGGCATGGACAAGGGCGATGAAGAGCTTCTCGTAGCACTCCGGCTTGACGGGTTCGTGCCGCATGATTTTGTGATAAGTGCGGGTGCTCACATGTGCTTCCTGGCAGATGGCCCGGATGCTGGTATCCGATACATGACGTAAAGATTGGAAAAAAGTTGCGATTCCGGTATGGAATGGCAACTTTTTTTAGCTTGCGTTTTACTTTCATAGAGGTAAAATTTAGTGTGAAACAATCTGTTTATATTTGCTGTGTAATCAAAATCTTACGACCTATGAAAGTAAATATTTTCTATGACTATCACGACACTTCCCCCAAAGAATCTACATTGGAGGAAATAGTACGCATCATTCGCGAGGATGCGTCCATCAAGGACCGTACCGAAAAGCACCGTTATTACAAGAGTCAGGGTCTGTTGAAAGCGGCTGCCAATGAGAAGCACTCGTGCCTCTGTTTCTCGGTGGCTACCCACTTCCAGGGTGGCAAGACTCAAAAACACATTGTCGGTTGGTCGGACATTGGGATGGTCGATTTCGACGGCCTGCCTGCCGACCGGGTGGATGCCTTGGCCGAAAGGGCACAAAAGGACGAGCATACCTTGATGGTATATAAGACCATCAGCGGTGAGGGTATCCGTATTCTGTTCCTTTATGATGGAGTAGGAGTGGTTAGCAACCTTACCGACGCACAGCAGAAGTTGATTTATGAAGAAGCGTTCCATCGGGCTAATACCCATTACCGCAGGATGTTGGATGCAGTGCCCGACCCCAAGTGCAAGACCTGTACCCAGCTCAGTGGGGTAGCTCACGACCCGAATGTCTTTTACAATCCCGAAGCCACCTCCTTTTCCATCGATAAGGATTCCGTCCTGATGAACGAGCAGCACCGGAAGGATATGCAGAAACGCCTCCGGAAAGTTGTGAAGCTGGCGCAGAGGCAGCTCGATGAAGAAGGAGTGGTGTTCGCACCGGGCAGTCACAACGAGTACGTGATGCGCATGGCCTATCTGTTCAATGCATACGGCATCCCCGAAGGCGATGCTTATTGTTGGCTGCAGGATAAGTATTCTGCTGATTACGACGGCAACATCTACAGCATAGTGACGTCTTGTTACAAGCATACCGACGAACACGGCACGCTGAAACTTCCCCGTACCTCGTCGTCATCTTCGGGTGAGGAGAGCCGTTGGGCTTCTGTGACGGATGTCGAGCAGTTCCTCGATTCACAGGTGTCGGTCCGTTTCAATGTCATCCGTCGGCAGTGCGAGATTGCGTGGAAGGACACGTCGGGGGAATTTCTGCCCATTACCGACCGCGACGAGAACACCTTGTGGTGCCGCATGCAGAAGACCGGTGTCGAAGTCCGTCTGCAGGACATCCGCAATGTGCTTCAGTCCGAGTATGTGCCGCTTTTCCATCCGTTCGAGGCCTATTTCGCTTCGCTCCCCGCGTGGGACGGGACCGATTACATCGGCCAGCTGGCCCGTACCGTACACGTGAAAGGCAGTCAGGAACAGTTCGTGGCCTATTTCCGCAAGTGGTTTGTAGGCATCCTCCCTACGATTTTCGACCCTCAGGTGGTGAATCACGAAATCATGGTGTTCATCGGCAGGCAGGGTAACTACAAAAGCACCTTCTTCTCGTTGCTGCTTCCGCCGCCCCTGCAATCCTATTTCCAAGTGAAGATGAACAGCAGCCACCTGAACAAGGACGACATGCTGACCCTCTGCGAGAAAGCGTTGGTGTGCTTAGAGGAAATCGACGAGCTGCGTCCTTCGGAACTCAACCAGCTCAAGGCCCTGGTCACCGCTACGAACATCAGCGAACGGGCGGCCTATGCCCGCAACAAGGAACATCGTCCCCACATCGCCACGTTCTGCGGCACGGGCAACAATCCCCGTTTTCTTTCCGACCCAACCGGCAACCGTCGCTGGTTAGTGGTGGAAGTGGAAGACATTGACGACCCTTGGCAGCATCCGTTCAACTACACGGGCATCTATAGCCAGGCCTGGGCATTGTGGAAGGGCGGTTTTCAGTATTGGTTCAACCAGGACGAAATCCGTGCGCTGAACCTTCAGAACCGTGATTATGAATCTCCGACTCCCGAGGAAGAGTTGTTGCTTACCTACTATCGCCCCACGTTCGAGGGCTGTCAAGGCGCTGTCTTCCTGAAGGTATCCGAAATTCTGGAGCGCATCAATGCCGGCATCAAGCACCCCCTGTCGGCCACCAAATTAGGCATGCTGCTTTCCAAGCTCGGCTTCACCAAAGGCCGCTACAACAACGAGCGCGGCTATCTGCTCATCGAACGCTCCACGGAAGAAATCCAAGCCACCCGTAAAATTGCTGCAAAAGACATCAGTACTTCTATGCAATGTCATCCAGAGGAGCCAAGCGACGAAGGATCTCGATAACACACGGCCGAGAAAAGTACACCCTGGTACACCTAAACCAAAGTTCTCCGTATATATAGAGAAGCATAAATATCGTATTATATAAGTAATGAATCACGCTACACATAAGTTAAGAGATAATAAAAAAGGTGTACCAGGGTGTACTACTGGAAAAAATATCAAAAATAATCCTCTAAAAATTTGCACGTTTTTTTTTTTTTTTATGCGTCCTTTTGAAAAATTTGCTTTTATCAGGCAAAATACTTATTTTTGTTACGTTATAGTAAACGTCTTGTATGTAAATTGTGAGGAACTACGTCTATGCACCTGAAAACCAGGTGTTTTTGTCGTATCGTTACCTCTTGTGCGATTGAACTTGATTGGAGCTATATCCTTATGGATACTCGAGCTGCTGCATGAAGAATTTCCCTCTTTGAGGAGGAATCTCCATTTCGTGCAGGAGAAGGAGTTATATCCCTAAAGGTATGGCCTTTTTTGTTTAATCGCACTTTAAACTCAACCTGTCATCCACTTAACAATAATAAATCCAAATCATTAGGATTTCTCGAAGAATATTTGTTTCTTTGTAGGGTGAAACTAAAAAGAGAAAAAATGAAGGCAACTGTTTTTAATCCTATTCAGCAACATCTGTTGATGATGTTTGCCTATGACAACAATGAAGAACATCTGAAAGAAATGAAGGATGTTTTAGCCAAGCATTTTGCAAAAAAAGTGGATGATGAAATGGAGGTTTTGTGGAATGAAGGTAAAATTAATTTGGACGTGATTGAAGAATGGGGTAAGGAACATATGCGTACGCCATATAAATGAAACGAATATTTTGAGAAACTAAGAGTGCTGATTCAAATCGTATAGGAGTAATAACTCCTCAACAGTTCGTTAAGGAGTATTTATAATCTTTTATCTATTCTTTTCGTGTCATCCAGAGGAGCAAAGCGACGAAGGATCTCGGTAACACCCACTTAACAATAATTGAATGGTTTTGACAGCTACAGCTAAACGTAGAGAAAGCTAAAAAGGGGAACTATAATTCTTACAGCTACTCCTGACTATTAAAATTTTGATAAACGTCTTAGATTAAATGAAAATACCTGCAATAGAGGAATTAATTGAACAAGTAGCCGATTCTAGAACTAAAGAGTCATTAGATGAGGTGTTGTCATCTTTTTATTCGGGAAATATGAGGAGTGCGGTAGTAATGTTATATGCTACCGTAGTGAGCGATGTCTATTATAAAATCTGTGATCTCGTAAATCTTTATAATGATAATGGTGCGAAACTGATATTGGATTATGTGGATAAAGAGTGGAAAAGGAACAAGACATCTGCAATGTGGGAGACAGAAATGCCTAAAAAATGTCATGAATCGAATAAAGTATTTAACAATGTAAGTTATGCCCATTTCTGTAATCTTCAAACGCAAAGGAATTTATGTGCTCATCCTAATATTGATGCAATGAAAGGTTTATATAAACCTAATCGGGCAACGGTTCAAGGGCTAATCATAGAATTAATGGAAGGTGTTTTATGTAAACCGCCATTCTTGTCAAAAGATTTTTTTGACGTTTTTACAGATGATATAGAGAATAGTTCTGATTCTTTTCCTGATTCAAAAGGTTTATGTGCTTATATAAATGCAAAATATTTAGAGAAGATAGATAATGAGGTTGAAGAATATGGATTGTTTAAGAAACTTTGGAAATTAGTGTTTAAAAAGACGGATGATAGGAGTAATAAGAATCGTCATAATGGTAATGCTGTTTTAGATAAGTTATTGACAAGAAATAGTGTATTCTTTGTAGAAACATTTAAAAAGGATGCCGATTATTATGCAGTGAATGTTAATCTGGAAGATAAGAATTGTGTTGATGCTTATATACGATTTGCAAATTTGCACCGAGATTTCTACAAAAATATGCCAGAGCATTTTAAACTGGCTTTCAATGAAAAGGTTAATAAAGATGAAGATTATAAGGCAAAATCCTTTTGTTTGAATGATGATGTATTAGCTCATGCAAAAAATATACATTCAGGCATATCTTACAAAACAGCGAAATATTCATATAATTATATGGTATCTGTTGGAGAAAAACCTGAAGCTCTAGATTTTTGTATTAGAATGTATGGTACATCCTCATGTTATAATGATGCTGATGATTATTTCGAATCTCTTATTGCACCTAATATTCATAAAATGACCGAAGAACAATTAAAGAAACTTGTTGAATATTCGAATACGAATAATCAAATTTATGATAGAAGAAAGGCTTCCTCGGCAAAACATTTGATAAAAGAATATATGGGTAAAAAGAATCCTGATTTTGATTATGCTGGATATGAGCATTTTAATTAGAAATTTATTATTCAAATAATGATGATTCGGTATTTCATTCTTTTCCTTTTGGCTACTTCTTTCATAAGTTGTCAAGAAACAGTGTCGAAAGCCACGTATGACGAACTAAAACGTGAGCATATAGAAACAAAGAAGGCATTGGGAAGCCAAAATGAAGAAGTTTTTAAGGCTCGTCAAGAAATCAATCAGGTTTTATACCGTATATCACAAGTCTCTAACGGAACATTGGGGTTACGTAAGGATATGGAGAACGGTAATGCCAAGATACGTCAAGCCGAACAAATCAACCAGCATATTAACCAACTGAAATCATATATTAATCAGTTGGAGAAACGAACCTCAGATAAAGAATATATAAGCATTATTCGCAATCTGAGGACGATTATTTCGGGTCAAGAGAAAGAAATCCAACAGCTTAAGAAAACCATATCCGAGCAGGAACAGCAGATTTATGACCAGTCTGTAGTCATTACTTCTCAAAAGCGACAGATTAATCAAGCGATATCTGATCAGGCAGTTTTATTATTTCAAGCAGGTCAAGATTTGGAAAAGTTGGCTGATGATATACCCGATGTTTCTAAGAAGAAAAACAAGAAAAAACTAAGTCAATACCAGAAAACCATTCTTCGTAAAGCTCTTTTCTATTATGAAAAGGCTTATCAGTATGGTTATGCTAGTGCAGATAGGCATGTTCAAAAAATTAAAATAAGATTATATGAGTGATGATTCCGAAAATGGATGGGTGGAAGTTCTGTTTAGTGGTATATGGTCCGTTTTACAGAATCTTTTTGAGTATTTTGTAGCTTTGTTTACGGCTGGGTGGAAGTTAATGGCTGGACTTAGTCCTTTGATTAGGGGACTAATCATTACTTTTATTACAAGTATTTGTTTGGGTGTAATAACATTATTCTTTCATTGTTCTACAGATGATGTTGAAACTCCTTCCGTGAACCTGTTGGATTATTTACCAGGTACTTATTATGTTTCGATACAGTATGACGGTAAGGAACAAGAAACCAAGACAGCCAAGATAGAACATTACTCAGGAAATGAATATAGAGCTATAATGGTAAGTGAGTATTCCCCGGAATACATTCTTATACAAGCCAATGAAGAAGGAAAGTTGTCGTCACAATCTTTGGGAAATGGTAAATTGCACTATAATCATCATTTAAATAAAGTTACGGTTATTTTTGAAAAAGACCGATATGTTTGGAAAATGATGAGATAAGCGCAATGTCCAATTCACTGATGAAAAAGACTATCAATTACATGCTGAATCAATGGGACAGTTTGAGGTACTTCATTTTGGACGACAGGTTCAGTTAAGCAATAATCTCTGTGAACAGCGGATGAAACCTATTAAGCTGAACTTGAAAGTCTGTCAGAATATCGGTTCTGAAACAGCAGCAGAAAATGCTTCCTTCATGTCTCTTTGATGGAGAGTTGCAAGCTAAACAAGTTGAAGGAAGAACCTTATATGGAAATGCTTTTATAAATATAAATGTTAAATCTTAAAGTCCTATCACGTACTAAAAACTTTGTAATCGATTGTTTTACAGCCGATATAGTGATTATGTGCTGGAAATAGGACGTTTACGTCAATACTTCAACCATTCGCATAGCAAAAGCGAATGAACTCCATAAATTTCAATTTTTAATTCTCAATTTTCAATTTACGAAATGAGCATTTTAGTAACAGGTGCAGCCGGTTTCATCGGTTCCAACCTCGTAAAGAAAATCTATAAAGAACTTTCAGAAGCTCAAGTAGTAGGTATTGACAATATGAACGACTACTACGATGTCCGTCTGAAAGAAAACCGTTTGGAAGAGTTGAAGCAATATCCTACATTTACCTTCATCAAGGGAAACATTGCCGATAAGAAACTCATTAACGACGTATTTACCCAATATCAACCCCAAATCGTAGTGAACTTGGCTGCTCAAGCCGGTGTCCGCTATTCCATCACTAATCCTGATGCTTATATCGAATCCAACCTCATTGGTTTCTACAACATACTCGAAGCTTGCCGTCATCACGAAGTGGAACATTTAGTGTATGCCAGCTCTTCCAGTGTCTATGGCAGCAACAAGAAAGTGCCGTACAGCACCGACGACAAGGTCGATAATCCTGTATCCCTCTATGCCGCTACCAAGAAGAGCAATGAGCTGATGGCCCATGCTTATAGCAAGCTCTATAACATCCCCAGCACCGGTCTTCGTTTCTTTACGGTCTATGGCCCGGCTGGTCGTCCTGATATGGCCTATTTCGGTTTCACCAACAAGCTCGTGAAGGGTGATAAGATACAGATTTTCAACTATGGCAACTGCAAGCGCGACTTCACTTATGTGGATGACATTGTAGAAGGAGTTTATCGGGTGATGATGAAAGCTCCCGAGAAGCAAGTAGGAGAGGACGGTTTGCCCATCCCGCCCTATAAGGTCTATAACATCGGTAACAACAGTCCCGAAAACCTGCTCGATTTCGTGACCATTCTGCAAGAAGAACTGCTTCGTGCCGGTGTCCTGCCACAGGATTATGACTTCGAATCACACAAAGAATTGGTTCCGATGCAACCGGGCGATGTACCTACCACCTATGCCGACACCTCCGCTTTAGAAGCCGACTTTGGTTTTAAACCAAGCACCAGCTTACGTGAAGGCTTGCGGAAGTTTGCGGAATGGTACAAGGAATTTTATGGATAATGTAAATAACAGGTCAATAGTTAATATTTAACATTCAATGATTAGCATTACCTGACACCATGTGACATTTAATTATCAAATGTACCTAATTGCTAAATATGAAAATTAACTCAATTCTACATCATTGTTAATAAGAGATATAGGTATAATTGAGTGCTTACTGATAATCAAATAATCATTCCAACCATATTGATAGAGAAGTCTCACTTAAAATGAAGAATTTGAATGAAAAGAACGATTAATGTATTGTGGACAGGAGGGCTTGATTCAACTTGCCGTGTGGCTCAATTATCACAAATGGCAAATATCATCATTCAACCGTACTATATTGTAGATCCAAGCAGAGGGTCTATCAAATATGAGATTAGTGCGATGAAGAATATTGCAGCAATTATACGTAACAACACGAAAACAACAGCAGAACTTAAGGATACAATTCTTATCAAGTTAAATGATATAAAGGGGTTTCCTGAGATAACAGATAGCTATAAAATTTTAAGGAACAAGTATTTGTTAGGAAGTCAATATGATTTTCTTGCTCGTTTTGCAAAACAAGAAAATATAGCTTTAGAAATCGGACTAGAATGCAGTAACAGATCTAAGGCTTATATGACAATAATAGGCGAGTCGAATGAATTGCTGGAAGATAAGGATATTGACGAACTGTACGTCAACACTAAAACTGCATCAAAAGAACTCAATAATGTCTTTGAGAATTTACGTATAGGTAAAAAATATGGACAATGTCCAAATTGGAAGAGGTCGAGTATATGAAATCCATTGGATTGGAAAGTATAATTGGAAAGACACACTTCTGCCATACACCTGTTTTCGGATTAACATGCGGACAGTGTAATCCATGTAAAGATGCTTTAAACGAAGGTATGCAGTATAGGGTATCTACATTTGGCAGAATCTTGGGATTTTTTAGAAAATATCTCTACTATTACCCCTATAGAATTGTAGGAAGATGCATCAGAGCTGTTTTACAGAATAAAAGATAAACACAAAATAATTAGTAAATTAGAGAGAATATGAAAAGAGTAATTACCTATGGAACATATGACTTGCTTCATCAAGGTCACATCAACTTACTTCGTAGAGCAAAAGAGTTGGGTGACTATCTCATTGTAGGTGTTACTAGTGATTCATTCGACCGTGGTAGGGGTAAGCTGAATGTACGAAATAATGTATTGGAACGTGTAGAGGCAGTTAAAGCTACTGGATTTGCTGATGAGGTAATCATTGAGGATTATGTGGGTCAGAAAATAGACGATATACAGAAATATAATGTAGATATTTTTGCAATTGGCTCTGATTGGGAAGGTAAGTTTGATTACTTGAATGAGTTTACTAAGGTGGTTTATCTCCCAAGAACAGAGGGGATAAGCAGTACCATGCTTCGGGCAGAGACTACTACTGATGTGCGCGTAGGAATCATTGGATGTGGTCGTGTGGCAAAGCGTTTTCCTGCAGAAGCTGATGTAGTTAATGGTGTGAAGATAACTGCATTATACGATATTGACCAAATGGCAGCAGAGGTTTTGGTATCAAATGTTGAAGATGTAATGGTATGCTGTTCTATTCAGGAACTGTACGAAGTTGTTGATGCTGTCTATATTGCCACTCCCCATCTGTCGCATTATCAATATATCAAGGATTCAATCAATGCAGGAAAACATGTCTTATGTGAAACCCCTATGGTGCTTAAAGGAGAAGAGGCTAAAGAATTGTTTGTTATGGCTGAAAAGAAAGGAGTAATATTGATGGAAGCAAACAAGACGGCTCATTGTCCTGCGTTCAATCATTTGATTGTAATGATTAAATCGGGTGTGATTGGAGAGGTGGTGGATATAGAAGCCTCTTTGTCCAAACTATGGAATGAACAGAAGTCGCTCCGTGAGTTAGACCCAGAACAGGCAGGAGGTTCACTCTATGAGTTGGGGAGTTATCCGTTGCTTCCTATTGTTAGATTATTGGGTTGCCAGTATGAAAACATGAATCTTTATTCCCGTATGAAGAAAGGAGTGGATCTGTATACCAAAGGGGTGATTCGTTATCCACATGCTGTATGCTCCTTCAAAGTGGGGTTAGGTGTAAAGACGGAGGGTAATCTTGTGATTTCAGGTACTAAAGGATATGCTTATGTTCCAGCTCCCTGGTGGAAAACCGATTACTTTGAGCTACGTTACGAAGACCAGAACAAGAATCAGAAGTTTTTCTATAAGTGGGATGGTGCTGGATTAAGATATGAGATTCAAGAATTTATTTCTTGTATCTTTAATAAGCGTTTCTCTACTTCTCGTTTGAGAAGAAGAGAAACGGTATGTATGGCAGAGGTGATGGAACAATTTACAAATCGTAAAAACTTTATGGAAATATGAGAAAAGCATTGGTGGTTGGAGGAGCGAATGGTATAGGCTTGAGTATTGCCACAGAGCTTGCCAAGAGAACAGATATTGAGAAAGTCTATATCGTAGATAAATCTCCATTATCTGAGGAATTTGCCAATGAAAAGTTTGAAGTTCATCAGTTTAACCTTACTTTAGAAGATTATTCTATCTTTGATAAGTTCCAGGATGTAGATACATTGATGATTACAGCAGGTTTTGGACGTTTGGCTTTGTTCAAGGATATGGATGAGAGTATGATTCCTCTTAGCTTTAATGTCAACACCATCCCTGTAATGCGTATCATAAAACGATTCTATCATAAGCTTGAGTCTCAACAAGACTTTTATTGTGGGGTGATGGTGAGTATTGCAGGTTTTATGTCTTCACCTTTCTTTAGTATCTATGCTGCCACCAAAGCTGCACTTAAGGTATTCATAGAGAGCGTAAATGTAGAGTTACTAAAGGCTGGTAGTACCAACCAGATATTAAATGTAAGTCCTGGATCGTTGAAAGGTACAAGTTTTACCAATGGTAAGACAGACTTGTCAGTCACAGACCTATGGCTCAGGCTATTATTACGGAAATGGAGAAAAAGAACGACCTCTATATACCTCAATATGAGGAAATCTTCAAAACGGTACTCCAGCGTTATCAGGATGATTTCCGTAAGGAGGGGGCACATTCGTATGATTATAAAGTTAAATCAGGAAGGTTTTAACATAATCCTTGGCATAAAGAGAAACCGGAAGAGATAAAGCAGAATTAGATATAAGAAAACCGTCATTCATCGTTTTGCTACTATTGATGAAATTGTTGATGCTTTTCGCTTTTGCATTGACAATCCATTTGTTAATGGAAGTTTGATTGAGGTGAATGGTGGGTATTGCTATAAATAATTAATAGAAAAACAGATAATGGACAATAAAACAAGAATTTTAGTAAATACTCTTGCTCAATATACAAAGACAATCATAAACATGGTTTTGTCTTTATATTCAACACGCTTAGTTTTGCGGGTATTAGGCGTGGAAGATTATGGTATTTATAATCTTGTTGCTGGTATTATAGCAATGTTGTCGTTTATAGTATCTTCACTTTCAGTTTCTACGCAACGTTTTATATCATACAATCAAGGGAAGAATGATGTTAATCACATCAAAAAAATATTCGTTAATAGTCTATTTCTTCATTTAGCAGTTGCTATTATATTTAGCGTAGTCTTATTTTCTATAACATCTTTTTTATTTGATGGCTATTTAAATATTCCGTCAAATAGAGTTGATGCAGCATTGGTTACATATATAATTGTTGTTGTATCGTTAATGTTGACATTTATTGGTGCACCATATAGAGCCCTTGTCGTCTCACATGAAAACATTGTATATTCATCTATTATACAGGTTCTTGATGGTGTTATAAAAGTAGTATTAGTTATAATACTTCAATATGTTTCATTTGATAAGTTGATAACTTATGCTTTTTTTACATTGTTAATTCAAATTGTAAATTTTTTATGTTTTAGTATTTATTGTAAAATGAAATACGAGGAATGTGTTTTGATAAATATTAAATATTTCAACAAGGACACTCTACTTTCGATGATTGGATTTACTGGATGGCAAATTTATGGGGTTGCTTGTCTTTCTTTCAGACAACAAGGTGTTGCCATTGTATTAAATAAATTCCTAGGAACTGCAATTAATGCAGCATATGGATTGGGGTTTCAAGTATCATCCTATTTAAATTTTATAGCTACATCTTTATCCAGTGCAATTCGCCCACAACTTATGAAAGCAGAAGGTGGCGGTAATAGAAATAAGATGTTATTATTGAGTTTTGAGGAAAGTAAAATAGCTTTGATTCTTACAACATCACTTTTAATACCATGCTGTTTTGAAATAGAAGGGATGTTGAAAATCTGGTTAACAGAGGTTCCTGCATATTCTTCATTGTTTTGCAGAATGTTTATGATTTGCACAATGTTAGATATGACAACTACAGGGTTGTACTCGGCGATTTATTCAACAGGTAAAATCCGTAATTATTCACTCTTTCTTCAAACTCCTAAATTGCTTGTATTGTTGTTCGCCTATTTGTCTTTACAATTAGGTCACGGACTGAAATGGCTTGTAGTCAGTTATGTATTGATAGAAGCGACTTGTGCATTCTTGAGATTGCTCTTAGCCAAACACCAATTAAATTTTTCCTTATCATTATATTTCAACAAATGTATTAGTAAACTTATACTTCCAATAAGTTCATGTTGCATAGTTTCATATTTAATCACATCATTCATTCCCGAGTTTAATTCTCGTTTTTTTATAACAATCTCAATATCTGCCTTTATACAATACATCATAATTTATGTTTATAGTTTAGATAACATTGAAAAAGATGTGATTCAATCAATGATAAACAAAATAAAGAATAAAAAATGAAAAGAATTATGACTCAAAGTGAAATTCGTGAATGTCAGCTTAATGTAATGACATTGGTTCACGATTTTTGTATAGCAAATAATATTAGGTATTCTCTCTGTGGAGGTACAATGTTGGGAGCTGTTCGTCATAAGGGTTTTATACCTTGGGACGACGATGTGGATTTTTTTATGCCTCGACCTGATTACGACAGATTTTTGGAATTATTTCCGCAGTTATCTGCACAATCAAACTTGCGAATTATAAATTATTGGAATCATGAGGAGGTTGCGCAGAAATATTCTAAAATATTTGCAGGTAATACTATTGTTATAGAATCTGGTTTTGCTGATAATGGAGTCGGTATGGACTTATTTCCCATTGATGGTGCTCCTGACACATTAGAAGATATAAAGAAATTTAATAAAGAAATTGGTAACTGCAGAATGGGATGTGCGAAAAAAGTTTATATAAGACAAAAAGATTGTTTAAGAAAATTAAAATGGTATGTATTATATAAAATTACACCTAAATCTGTAAAAAAAAGAATAATTAAAGAGTTTGATCTAATGCATAAACGTTATAATTTTGAGACAAGCTATAATGCAGGGATTCTAATTGATCGATATAAAGAAAAAAGTATCATGCCAGCCATTTATTTCAAAGAATTTATAGATGTTTCTTTTGAAGGTAGAATATTTAAAGGTTTAAAATATTATCATGAATATTTAACTCATACTTATGGTGATTATATGCAGTTACCACCAGAAGATAAACGTAAACCAGATCATACTTACAAATCATATATAGTGGATTAATAAGATAAAACATTTTAGCAAGAATGCAAAAAGACAGAAAAGTTTGGATTGACATCCTTAATATTATAGCATGTATGGGTGTTTTGCTCTTACATTCAACAAATGGAGAGGTTCATAATTTTACAGGTGAAATTACTTGTAATTGGCTTGTTGGATTATTAACTCATTCTTTTTTTTTATGGCCGGTAAATGTGTTTTTTATGATTTCTGGATACACTTTATTGGCGAAAAATGTTAAATGGGGGGGGTATTTTAACAAAAGAATAAAAAGAATTGGTATACCTATACTGTTTTGGACTACAATGGCTACTTTGTTTCGCCTTCTGGTTGAATTGAAAAAAGGAATTTCTTTTACAGAAATAGATTGGTCTGATAAGTTCTTAGATTTGATTCTTCTTAAAAGCAATAGTTATATGTGGTTTTTCTATCCTTTAATCATAATATACATAACTATACCTTTTTTTAATGTTTTTGTACAGAATGCAGACAAGACACTTCATAAATTATTTTTAAAGCTAGGTTTTATTTTGGTTGCTATATTACCTATAACTCTGAAATTTGTTGAGATTAAAGGATTAGATGTGTTTTTCCCAATGGGCGCTGATTATCTTTATATGTGTTTTGCAGGCTATTATTTTGGAAATTATGATTTGTCATCTAAAAATAGAAGAATACTTTATATTATAGGGCTTTTATCGGCTTGTTTAATATGTGTATATACATGCATAATGACTTTGAATAATCCTCAATATTATAGATTGTTTATAAATTATACATTCTTTCCATGTACTCTTACATCATGGGCGGTATTTGTTTTTGTGAAAAATATAGATTGGAATAAAAAATTAGCATATATAGGTAATTTGTTAAATTATCTACCTTATATAGCTTCTCTTAGTTTGGGGATTTATCTTGTTCAATATTTTGTCCTCTGTTTCTTTGCAAAAGTTTCAATTTTGGAATCGTATAGTTTGTTAAAATTCTTGGTAACTTATATTTTTTGTATATTGGGAGTAGCTGTTTTGAAAAAAATACCATTTATAAATAAAACGATTTAATATTTATGAATAAATACCATTATCTCATAGTTGGTTCAGGCCTTTACGGAGCAACTTTTGCCTATCGTGCCAAGCAGATGGGTAAAAGATGTCTTGTGATAGACAAACGTCCTCATTTAGGTGGAAATGTGTATTGTGAAAACATCGAAAATATTAATGTTCACAAGTATGGTGCACACATCTTCCATACATCTAATAAAGAGGTATGGGATTTTGTGAATAGTTTAGTAGAGTTTAATCGTTATACCAACAGTCCTGTCGCAAATTACAAGGGTGAACTTTACAACCTTCCGTTCAATATGAATACCTTCAGTCGTTTGTGGGGAGTGAAGACACCTGCTGAAGCTCAGACAAAAATTGATGAGCAGAAAGCAGAGGCAGTGGCAGCTTTAAACGGGTGTGAACCTGCAAATCTGGAAGAACAGGCTTTGTGCTTGGTGGGTAAAGACTTATTCCAGAAACTGATTAAGGAATATACGGAAAAGCAGTGGGGAAGAGATTGCAAGGATCTTCCTGCTTTCATTATCCGTAGGCTTCCTGTCCGTTTGGTATTTGATAACAACTACTTTAACGACAAGTATCAGGGTATACCTGTGGGTGGTTATAATAAACTAATTGACGGTTTACTTGAAGGAGTGGAATGCAAAACCGATGTAGATTTTTTAAAATCTGAGTACAAGGATTGGAAGAAGTATGCAGACAAGTTGGTTTACACAGGTGCTGTAGATGAATATTTCGATTTCAAGTTAGGAAAACTTGATTGGCGTACAGTAAGTTTTAAGACTCGCATTGAAGATACTCCTAATTATCAAGGTAACGCAGTTGTAAACTACACTAGCCACAATGAACCATACACACGTGTGATTGAGCATAAGCATTTTGAGATGTTCGGTCAAGAAGTTTATGATTGTCCTAAAACCGTGGTTTCAGAGGAATATGCCACAGAATATAAAGAAGGTATGGAACCTTATTATCCTGTTAATGATGAGCGCAACAACTCTCTTGCAGAAGAGTATCGCAAGTTGGCAGAGCAAGAAGAAGGAGTTATCTTCGGTGGTCGTTTGGGCCAGTATAAGTATTATGATATGGCTCCAGTGATTGAGCAGGTGTTGAACTTAGAATTATAATATATTATGAATAAAATACTTTCAATAATTATTCCAACATACAATATGGAGGCTTTGCTTCCTCGTTGTTTGGATTCTTTAATTATTGCTGAAAACTTTGAGAAATTAGAAGTTTGGATAGTAAATGACGGGAGTAAAGATCGTTCTTCTGAAATAGGGCATGAATATGAAACAAAGTATCCTGATGTATTCAAAGTCATAGATAAACCTAATGGTAATTATGGTTCATGTATCAATGCAGCTTTACCTAAGTGTACAGGTAAATATGTTAAGGTATTGGATTCTGACGATTGGTTTGATACGTATAATCTGAATCAATTTATTAAGGATCTTTCTAAATATGATGTAGATTTAGTGATAACAGATACCAGAAATGTAGATGTTGATAGGAATATAAAATCAAACCGCCGTATAAATATTAATTTCCATAACAAAATTGTTGATTTTAAGGAAGTCGTACAATGTTCTGATTTTTTAAGAATTCAAATGCATTTTATCACTTATAGGACGAGTATTTTTAACGAGATTGATTATCATCAAACAGAAGGTATATCATATACGGATCAAGAGTGGATATTTGCTCCAATGACTAGAGTTAAACAGATAGTCGCTTTACCATATGTGGTATATAATTATCTAATAGGTCGTGAAGGTCAAACGGTAGATAAGAAGATTTTTATGAAAAGTTTACCGCATCAAATAAAAAGTCAGGAATCAAGATTTAACTCTTACGAAAAATATAAAAATATTTCGAACGAACATAAAACATATCTTCTTACAAAAATTTCGTCAGCTATTTCTTTGACCTATTTTAGGTATTTAAATCCATCATGGAATTTAAAGATTGATGATTTAGTTAAATACGATGATATGTTAAATAGATTGTCGCCTGAATTATATCAATTGAGTGATAATTTTCCTCTAATTGTAGGATGGAATTATCGTTTTATTCACAAGTGGAGGAGTAATATTAATTTTAGAATATCTAGAATGGCAAAGATTGGTTTTTTTTTATGTAAGTTAAAGAATAAGTTGTTTCGAAGAAAATGAAAATTCTTGTATAAGGAAATTTTGTGTTAGATTTCGAGTCTTAGAGTTAATTATGTAATATTGTGATGTAAAAAATAGCAATCAATAATATGTTGGAATTTTTAAACCATCGTTTACAATGTAGTCAGTGGTTACCTTAATTCCCTTTTTATTCAAAATACAAATTACGTTGATATAATTTTTATTCTTTAATATGTATATATATGTAAATAATTATTATTTATAGGTGAAATATCGTTAAAGCCATTAATGAATTATATTAATGATGATATGTTAATAAATTAAATGATTATCCTCAATACTCCCCAAATGATGATTAAATATAAAATATGTGTTTTGAATATACACTTATAAACAGAAACATTACTGTTTCAACATACAAACACATAAAAATACTACTTCTGTGAAGTGCTTTTATGTGTTTGGAGAGAATAAAGGATAATCATTATAAATTATAAAGCACAATGCAAGTATGGTTATGAAAATAAGACATTAATAAAATCGTGTAATTTATGAAGCTTAATAAATACATTAATATATGTAATTTATATATTCTTATATGGATGCTATATAATTTCCATTGGAGTGATGTAGGTGCATTATTTCCAGTACTTGATGCTCTTTCAAATGTATTCCTTGGCATAAACTTATTGATATCAGCATATTGTACTATAAAGGTGTTAGCACGCTATCCAATTAATAGTTTTTTTAAAGGAATGAATATGCTAATTGTTATGTTCATTATTTACGGATTAATATCTATAGTTTTTGGTAGTGATATTCCTGGATTAAATAAAGGGTCGTATCTCATAGGTGTTTTGCGTACATTCCTTCCAATATACACTTGTTTCCTATTTACAAAAATGGGATATTTGACAGAAGAAGCTATAAGAATCTGGATTCCTATTTTTCTTATAGAATCAATTATTATATATATGTCATTTAGAGTAGTTTTGGATGTAGGAGAATTATATGAGTTAAGAACGAACAACAGAGGTTATTTGTTTGTAACTTTATTTCCCTTTGTATATTTCTTCAGAAATAGATCATGGCTCCAATATGTGTTTGTTGCCATTTTAATTTTCTTTTCGATACAGTCAGTAAAAAGAGGTGCAATATTAATAATAGCATTAGCGACAATTTGTTTCTTTTGGCATAAATTAACAAGTGTGTCTTTTTTAAGGAAAATATTAGTCTTGATGACTTTGGGTATTTTTGTTTGGATAGGAAGTTTCTTTATTGGTGAGTTGTATAAAGAGAGTTCTGTTTTTCAAAGTCGTGTTGAAGCCACAATGGAAGGAAATACCAGTAGTAGAGATGTGATAGCAAAAGGTTTATTAGATAAGTATACAAATGCAGATACATTTAATTTCTTATTTGGGTTTGGAGCAGATGGAACAGTTAGAACAGGTGTATTTGCGCATAATGATTGGTTAGAAATGCTTTTTAACCAAGGCCCACTTGGTCTTGTCGTTTTTTTTGTCTTTTGGCTTAATTGGTTTCGCCTTTGGAGAAGACAGGCTGTAAAAAATACAGATATGGCTTTTCTCCTAGGATTGTTGTTTATTTGTAATTTTCCTAAAACCTTATTTTCTATGTGGTATTCAGCAGCCAATATTTTCGTAACATTGCCTTTAGGTTATTGTCTTGCAAACATATTTGTTAATGATAAAAAATATATTCAAGAATCCATAACTTAAGATTTTTAAACACCATAAAAAATCATGATATGAAATACATAGTTGAAAAGGCTTTAAGATTATTGCCTGATAGGTTATATTTACAATTGCTTTATTTTAAGCATATGAAGAAATTTATCAATTTTAAAAATCCTGTTTCTTTTAGCGAAAAGATACAGTGGCTAAAATTGCATGATCGTAATCCCTTGTATATAACTTTAGTAGATAAAATAGCTGTAAAAAAATACGTTGCAGAGAAGATAGGAGAAAAATATATTATTCCGACTTTGGGAGTTTGGAACAAACCTGAGGATATAATTTGGGAAAATTTGCCAAATCAGTTTGTAATTAAATGGAATCATGATTCAGGTAGTATTATTATTTGTAAAGATAAAAGTAAATTTAATAGAAAAGAGGCGATTGGAAAGTTGCGTCATGGTGCTACGTTTAATGGTTTTTGGTATGGTAGAGAATGGCCATATAAGAATGTTAATCCCCTAATTTTTGCTGAGAAATATATGTTCGACGGGGAATCGGAGTTAACAGATTATAAGTTTTTTTGTTTTGATGGAGAGCCTAAATATTGTCAGGTGATAAAAGATAGAAGTACAAAAGAGACTATTGATTTTTTTGATTTAGATTGGAATCACCAAGAATTTATTGGGCTTAATCGTAGTGTGAACTTTGCTCAAATACGTCCAATTAAACCGAAATGTTATGAAGAGATGATAATATTGGCTTGCAAATTGTCGTCAGGATTTCCTTTTTCACGTGTCGACCTATATGAAATTAATGGTGATGTGTACTTTGGTGAGATAACATTTTATCCTGCTTCTGGAATTGGTGGATTTACTCCTTCATCTTATGATAAAATATTGGGCAATATGATACAATTACCATTAAATAAGGAATAAAAATGAATATTCTATATATCTCTCACCTCGTAGTACAGGCTGAGTCAGGACCAACATGGAGCGTACCAGCTAGCATCAATGCACAATCAAGAATTGATAATGTGCTATGGGTCAATACATCTAAAGGTGTGATGCCTAATTGGCAGGAATTGGATTGTTTTTTTTGGCTGAAAGATAAGCCACTTAAATTAAGAAATATCCCTGAGCCTTTTAATATGCCTGATGTAGTTGTATTTGAAGCTTTATATGATTCTTTTCAAGAGATTATGTTTTCAAGAGAACTTAAAAGAAACGGGATTCCATATATCATTATTCCAAGAGGTTCTCTTACTTATCAAGCGATGCATAATAGGAGCAGATGGAAGAAAGAGATAGCACACTTTCTGTTTTATGATAAGTTCATAAAAGAGGCATCATCCATCCAATACCTAACAAAGAAAGAATACGAAGACTCAAAATATCGGTTTGATGGGAGACATTTTGTCATACCTAATGGTTTTACGCCTCCTGTTAAGGTAAAGAATAATTTTAGTATAGATGCTATAAATGCTGTATTTATTGGGCGCTTTGATAGTTATCATAAAGGATTGGATATGCTTGTAGAAGTATGTGAAAGGCAACAAGAAATCCTTCGGGAAAAGCATTTTGTTTTAAACCTTTATGGTACTATGACAGAAGATTGGTACACTTTTAAAGAAGATATTGAGGGTAAAAGATTAGATGATTTTGTAAAACTCCATGGTCCTGTGAATGGTAAAGAGAAGGAAGACGTTTTATTAAGTTCAGACCTTTTTATTATGACTTCCCGTTTTGAAGGTCATCCAATGGGATTGATTGAAGCCTTGGCATATGGAGTGCCTGTTATTGCGTCAAGAGGTACAAATATGTATGATGAAATACAGGCTTCAGATTCAGGATGGGTATGTGAACCAGAAGTAAGTAGTATTGAAAATGCGATACTTATGGGGATAAGTGAAAGAGAAAGGCTTTCTGAGAAAAGTAATAACGCCAAAAAACTTTCTAAAGAATATGATTGGGCGATGTTAGCTTCGAGATTCCATCAGGAACTTAAAGCCATAATTGGATGAGTATATTAAAGTGTTTTATCGCGTTTAGTTATTGTATGGTATTAAAACTATCATAAGATATAAGGGTTATTGCTAAAGCAAATAGAATATATTAATCTCTCTAGATAAATTGTATGGAAATGTAACAAATAATTGGTTGTTATGAGATTTTTAGCAAAAGTAAAAACTGTAATAGGTAAGATTGGGGAAGAAAAACAGAGTGGTTTTTTATATTACTTCATAAATCTATTTGTTTCGATTATAACTGGATATAATCATGAAAAGTATTGGAAAAGAAGAGAATATTGTATTAATCCTGCAAGGAAGAATATATTTTGGAAATTATATTGTTTACTTTATATTAAACGTGTAGATGCTAAACATCTTTCATCTTTTGGAACTTTTTATAATTCAGGTTGTAAGTTCATTTCCCCCCCCCTTCTTCCCCATGGGCCAAATGGAATTATAATAGGACATGATGCGGTTATAGGGAAAGATGTAAAAATATTCCAACAAGTAACTATTGCACAAGGTGGAGTGATAATCGGTGATAATGTTTTACTGGGAGCAGGAAGCAAGATTCTAAGTAAAGTTCGTATAGGTAATAATTGTAAAATAGGTGCGAATTGCGTAGTAGTTGAAGATGTTCCTGATGGAGCAACAGTCGTTTTACAAAAACCTAGGATTATTCAAAAGTAAATTTATGGAGAAATTTTCAGTATGTATGTCGGTTTATAAAAATGATAAACCTGAAGATTTTGAATTGGCTGTGCGAAGTATTTATGCCCAAACGGTGATACCAAATGATGTCGTTTTGGTCGTAGATGGTCCCATTGGTGATGAACTACGGGAAACAATTGGCAAATTAAAATACGAAATACCAGTACTTAATGTGATATGGTTACCAACTAATCAAGGACATGCAATAGCTAGGCAAACAGGTTTAATGGCTGCAAAGAATGAACTTGTAGCTGTAATGGATGCAGATGACATCTCTGTGCCTTATCGTTTTGAAAAGCAATTGGAGGTATTTAAGCAGATGTCGGATGTAACAGTGGTTGGTGGCTTAATTCATGAATTCATTGGTGATACACAGAATGTGGTGGGAAAAAGAATTGTTCCTGAATACGATGAGGATATTAAGGAGTACTTGAAGTCGCGTTGTCCCATGAATTTGGTTACTGTAATGATGCGTAAGTCACATTTGGAAAAAGTGGGTGGTTATATTGATTGGTATTGCGAAGAAGATTACTATTTATGGATTCGTTTAGCAATGGCAAATTATAAATTCTATAATATTCAAGAGAATTTGGTGGATGTACGTGTGGGTGAAGAGATGTATCAACGTCGTGGTGGATGGAAGTATTTCAAGAGCGAGGCTTCTTTGCAACATTACATGTGGAGGCATAGGGTGATTGGTTTAGGACGTTATATATATAATGTAGCTATTCGTTTTGCTGTACAGGTCGCAATGCCTAACAGCTTGCGTGGATGGGTGTTTAGAACGTTTGCAAGAAAATAATTGTTCAATGATACTTAAATGGATTTTTGATAGAGTAGCAGCCTTGTGTGGGTTGTTGTTGATTTGGTGGGTGTTCCCATTGGTGGTAATTTTGATAAAGATAAAAATGCCGGGTGGTCCTGCGTTCTTTGTACAGAAGCGAGTGGGGAAAGATGGTAAGTTGTTCAACTGCCATAAGTTCCGCTCGATGACAGTAAAGCACTCGGGTTCCACGGTTTCGGTAGCTGGGGATAGCCGTATTACTCCGTTCGGTGCGAAGCTGCGTCATTACAAGATTGATGAACTGCCGGGACTTTGGGATGTACTGATAGGTAATATGAGCTTTGTAGGACCTCGCCCGGATGTGCCGGGGTATGCGGACAAACTCACTGGAGCAGACCGGGATGTGCTGAAGCTTCGTCCGGGTATCACGGGGCCTGCTACACTGAAATATCGTGTGGAGGATGAGATGATTGCGGATTTTATCAGCGAAATTAAAAATGAAAAATTAAAAGTTATAAATGGTGTGGAGATTCCTCAAGGTCTCTCGGATCAAGAGTTGGCGGTGTGGTATAATGATACCATCATCTATCCGGACAAGGTACGATTGAACTGTTATTATTACCGCAACTATAGCTTTATAAAGGATATACAGATGATATTTGCGACTGTGTTAGGTTGGAATATTGAATATGCTGGAGAAACGATTTAATCATATAGAATCATGTCAGAAGAAAGAAAACCTATCTACCTCTGTCTGGCGCATATGTCGGAAGAGGGAATCGAACAGAAATATGTGAAAGAGGCGTTTGATACCAATTGGGTAGTGCCCATGGGACCGAATGTGAATGGGTTTGAGAAGGACCTTGAGCGCTTTGTAAATGATAGAGGAGAAATGATAAATGATAGAGAGACTACTGATAATGTGGTAGTTTGTCTTTCGGCTGGTACGGCGGCAGTACATTTAGCATTGATAGGCTGTGGGGTACAGGCTGGAGATGAAGTGTTGGTTCAGTCGTTTACGTTCTGTGCTTCATCTCACCCGATTACCTATCTGGGAGCAAAGCCGGTGTTTGTAGGTAGTGAACGGGAAACTTGGAACATGGATCCTGTGCTGCTTGAAAAGGCGATTATTGACCGTAAGGCGCAGACGGGGAAGTACCCGAAAGCGATTATTCCGGTGGCACTGTATGGTATGCCATACCGCATTGATGAAATTATGGCCATTGCGGATAAGTATGGCATTCCGGTCATAGAGGATGCCGCCGAAGGGATGGGCTCGCGTTTTGATGGACAGGTATTAGGTACGTTCGGTAAATATGGTGTGCTCTCGTTCAATGGAAACAAGATGATTACGACATCGGGCGGTGGGGCGTTGATTTGCCAAAACAAAGAGGATGCAAACGAGGTGATGTGGTATGCTACCCAGGCACGTGATGCATATCCATACTATGAACATACAGCCATTGGTTATAATTATCGCATGAGTAATGTGTGTGCGGGTATCGGCCGTGGTCAGATGACGGTACTGGATGAACACATCGCTCATCATAAGCATGTACAAGATTTGTATCGTGAGTTGCTGAAGAATGTAAAAGGGGTGACTCTGCATGAACAACCTGCCGATACTCGTTATGACTCGAACTTTTGGCTTTGTGCAGCTACGCTGGATCCTGAGGTGAAAGTGGTAGGTCAAGAAAATGCGTACAAGGAAGTGATTCAAAGTGCGGTGGGTGGTGCTGCCGGAGTCATCAAGCAGGTGATATCGGCGACTACGGATTGTCAGCCCAACGAAAACGTTGAGGCGCTCCGTATGTTTATGTTGGAAAAGAAAGTGGAGTGTCGCCCGTTGTGGAAACCGATGCACAAGCAACCGGTGTATGCGAACGCGCCTGTCTATACGAATGGGGTGGAAGAAGAACTTTTCAAGGTGGGATTCTGCCTTCCCGCAGGTCCGTATGTGACGGACGAGGATGTACATTATATTGTAGAGTGCATCCAAGAAGCCTTGAAGAGTTTTGAGTCTTGAGTTCTGAGTTTGGGTTCTTATATATTAACGTCTTATTATGGTAAATAGATTGGCTCGATGGTATTTTTCCAAGCGAGCGCTTCCTTATTGGGGAGTGGTTACCCTGGATAGTCTGATAGTGAGTGTAGCTGTCATATTGGTGGCAGCACTTAGCGATGGAACGGTGAACACCATCCTTCATTGGAAGAATGTGGGAATAACCATACTGTGGGTCTTGTTGTGTTACATCGTTGGATTCCGGTTGCTGCATACATACGCAGGAGTTATACGATACTCATCCTTTGTGGATTTGCAACGAGTAGCCTTTGCGAATGCCATCGGTCTGCTTTTGTCGTTAGTGCTCCGTACACAGATAGCCGATGTCGTTTTGGGATACATCGATTTGTGGGTGGTGTTTGTGATTGCTACCTTGGGGATGTGGATGCTGCGTGTTGTGGTGAAGTACCTTTACGAAACGGGTTTTACCTCGGGACGTGCAAAGCGAGTATTCATATACGGGGTAAAGCAAGGGGGCATCAGCTTAGCTAAAAGTATCCGAAACGAGGAGCGGGGCAAGTATATCCTGACGGGGTTCATTACGGATGACCCGAACTATGTGGGCAAGCGACTGATGGGATGCCGCGTGGTGAAAAACAACCTGTCCTTGGTGGATGAAATGAAGCTGAGACAGGCCACGGTGCTGCTGGTATCGCCCCTGTACAGCGAGAAGTTCCGTAACGATACGGCATTGGTGGATAAGTTGATCGAAGAGCATATCCATATCCATATGATGCCACCGACCATTGAATGGGACGGGAAGAGTGAACTGAAGTACGAGAGCTTGCGCGAGGTGGAGGTGGAAGACTTGTTGCCGCGCGAGAAGATTGAGGTGGATATGGAGAAGGTGGGCAACATGCTGACCGGAAAAGGAATCCTTATCACAGGAGCTGCGGGAAGCATCGGTAGTGAGATGGTGCGACAGATAGCGATCTATCACCCCGAGGAACTGATACTGATAGACCAGGCGGAGACGCCGCTACATGATGTGCGCTTAGAAATGGCACGGAAATATCCGGAGGTGAAAGCGTATACGATAGTGGCAAGCATCGGCAATGTTAGTCGTATGGAGGAGGTATTCAAGCAATATCGTCCGGACTATGTGTTCCATGCGGCGGCCTACAAGCATGTGCCGATGATGGAGGATAACCCGAGCGAGGCCATTCAGAACAACATCTACGGTACACGGGTGATGGCTGACTTAGCGGTGAAGTACGGCACGAAGAAGTTTGTGATGGTCTCTACCGACAAGGCGGTGAACCCGACGAACGTGATGGGATGCAGCAAGCGCATCTGTGAAATTTATGTGCAGAGCTTAGACAAGGCCATCAAGGACGGCAAGGTAGAGGGGGTGACGCAGTTTGTAACGACTCGTTTCGGCAATGTGTTGGGCAGCAACGGGTCGGTGATTCCGCTCTTCCGCGAACAAATCAAGAACGGAGGACCTATCACGGTAACACACCCGGACATCATCCGTTTCTTCATGTTGATACCGGAGGCTTGTAAGTTGGTGCTGGAAGCCGGGACGATGGGGGAAGGCGGCGAAATCTTTGTATTCGATATGGGAAAGCCGGTACGTATCGTGGATTTGGCGAAGCGTATGATCAAGCTGAGCGGTGCGAAGAACATGGAGATACGATATACGGGTTTGCGCGACGGTGAGAAACTGTATGAAGAGGTGCTGAACGATGCGGAAATCACGAAACCGACGTTCCACCCGAAAATAAAGATTGCTGCCGTGCGGGAGTATGATTACTTGCGAGTGAAGGAGGATGAGGACCGTCTGTACAAGGCGAGCTTTGCCTATCATGATATGGAGACGGTACGCATTATGAAGGAAATCGTACCGGAGTTCAAGAGCCAGCACTCGAAGTATGAAATCCTTGATTAAATGATAGTTGATAGATGATAAATGATAGATTATGATAATAGCAGTAGATTTTGACGGGACGATTGTGGAACATCGTTATCCGGCGATAGGGAAGGAGCGACCGTTTGCTACCGATACGCTGAAGAAACTGATTAAGGATGGACACCGACTGATTCTGTGGACGGTGCGTGAAGGACGCTTGCTGGATGAAGCGGTGGCGTTCTGCCGGGAACGGGGCGTGGAGTTCTATGCCGTGAACCGGGACTATCCGGAAGAGGAGAAGGAGCATAACAAGCACTATTCACGCAAACTGAAGGCGGATGTGTGGATAGACGACCGGAACGTAGGGGGGCTACCGGATTGGGGGACCATCTACGAAATGATTACGCACCGGTTGACGTACGAGGATGTTTATCGGGATGCGGGATATGAAGAGGATGCGCTTCCGAAGAAGGGATTCTTGCAAAAGTTGTTTAGAAAATAATAAAAAATAAAAGAAATATGAAAATCAAATCAATCTTACTGATGGCAGTGTGTGCCGTGGTGATGGCCAGCTGTACATCGTACAAGAATGTGCCGTACTTGCAGAATGCAGAGGAGATTATGGCGGCACAGGCAGAATTGCCCCTGTATGATGCGAAAATCATGCCGAAGGACTTGCTGACGGTGACGGTGAATACCACCGATCCGGAAGCAGCAGCACCGTTCAATATGACGGTACAGACAGCGCAGAACTTGGCTACTTCACGAACTTCGTACTCACAGCCGGTGTTGCAACAGTATTTGGTGAACAACGAGGGTAGCATCGATTTCCCGGTATTAGGTACCCTGAAAGTGGGTGGACTGACCAAAAATGAAGCGGAAGACATGATTCGCGAAAAGCTGAAGCCGTACTTGAAGGAGGTGCCCATTGTAACGGTACGTATGTCGAACTACAAAATCTCCGTATTAGGGGAAGTGGCACGTCCGGGTACCTTTACCGTGAGCAACGAAAAGGTGAATGTGCTGGAAGCACTCGCTATGGCGGGAGACTTGACCATCTGGGGGATGCGTGACAATGTGAAGTTAGTGCGTGAGGATGCTGCCGGAAAGCGGGAAATCATTGAATTGGACTTGACCAATGCGGAAATCATTACCAGTCCGTATTACTATCTGCAGCAGAACGATATCTTGTATATCAGTCCGAACAAGACGAAGGCGAAAAATTCGGATATTGGTTCGAGTACCTCGTTGTGGTTCAGTGCCACTTCCATCTTAGTGTCGGTGGCGAGCTTGTTATACAACATTCTTAAGTAATCATCAAAAATCTACTATATGAACGAACAGAAAAGACCGAACCCGATGATGCAACAGGAAGAGGACCCTATCAACCTGTATGCCATCTTCTTTAAATACTTAGTGTATTGGCCGTGGTTTGTGGTGAGTGTATTGGTATGTGTGGTGGGTACTTTTGTGTATCTGCGCTATCAGGCACCGGTGTATAATGTGAAATCGGCCGTACTCATCAAGGAACAGAACGGAAAGAACAACAATGCCGGGGGGGCGTTTGCTGCCATGCAGGAAATGGGTATGATGAGCATGACCAGCAAGTTTGACAACGAGGTGCAAATCCTGAAGTCGAAGACCTTAGTAAAGAAGGTCATCATGAACCAGGGACTGTATATCAACCATAGCGAGAAGCGTACCTTCGGTTACAACCTACCGCTGTATCAGAACGAGCCGGTGAAGGTGTATATGACACCGGAGGAGGCGGACAAGCTGCAAGGCGGTGTGAAGGTGGAGATGGACTATCGTGCCAACGGAAGCCTGGACATGGAGATGACTTACTGGCTGAACGGGGAGGAGAAGAGCCTGGAACACCGCTTTGACCAACTGCCGGCTGCCCTGCCTACGGAAGTGGGGGTACTGACCTTTACCCCCGATACGGTGCAGGCACCGAAAGGGGATGTGCAGTTGGTGGCCAGCATCAGCAGCCCGACCAGCAGTGCAGCTAACTATTGTGCCAATATGACGGTGGCACCGGTATCGAAGACCACGACCATTGCACAGATTGACGTGAAGAACACCGTGAAGCAACGGAGCGTGGATTTCATCTACGGACTGGTGGAGGAATATAACGAGGATGCAAACAACGAGAAGAATGAGGTGGCGCAAAAGACGGCGGATTTCATTGACGAACGCATCGCCATCATCAACAAAGAGTTGGGGGGCACGGAAGATGAGTTGGCTGACTTCAAGCAGCGCTCGCGTCTGACCGACCTGACCAGCGATGCACAGCTGGCCTTGCAGGAAACTTCGCGTTACGAAAAGGAATTGGCGGAGAATGCTACCCAAATCAACCTGGTGCAGTACTTGCAGAACTATATCCAGAATCCGGCTAACAAAGACGAGGTGATTCCGGCCAATGTGGGACTTCAGGACCAGAACTTAGCAACGGTTATCAACCAGTATAATACGATGGTGGTGGAACGCAAACGTCTGTTGCGTACTTCGTCGGAAAGCAATCCTGCGGTGATTAAGCTGAATACGGGTATCGAGGTGATGCGGGCTACCGTACAGACCACGGTGAACAGTGTGATGAACGGACTACAGATAGCGGAACGCAACCTGAAGAACGAGGCTCGCAAGCATGAAGGACGCATCAGCAATGCACCGACCTATGAAAAGGAATTCGTGGGCATCCAGCGTCAGCAGGAAATCAAGGCGAGCCTGTACATCATGCTGTTGCAGAAGCGCGAAGAGAATGCGATTACCCTGGCCGCAACAGCTAGCAACGGACGCATCATCGAGACTCCATTGGCTGACAAGGCTCCGGTAGCTCCGCGAAAGATGATTTTTATGTTGGCAGCATTGGTGATGGGATTGGCCATTCCGGTAGGGTTGATTTACTTGATTGACCTTTTGAAGTACCAGATAGAGAACCGGGATGATGTGGAACGTATCACAACGGTGCCTATCCTGGCCGAGCTTCCGAAGGGAACGACGCAGAAGGGAAAGAAGGGGGCCATCATTGTACGCGAGAACAAGAATGACATTATGGAAGAGACTTTCCGTGGGCTACGTACCAACTTGCTGTTTATGCTGGAAAAGGACGAGAAGGTGATTCTGTTCAGTTCCTCACAACCAAGCGAAGGAAAGTCTTTTGTGGCCGGTAACTTGGCTGCCAGTATGGCATTCCTTGGCAAGAAGGTGGTAGTGGTAGGGATGGACATCCGCAAGCCGGGATTGAACAAAATCTTCAATTTGAGTACCCGTGCCGAAGGTATCACCAGCTATCTGAGCCATCCGGAAGAAGTGGATTTGTTCTCGTTGATTCAGCCGTCGGACATCAGCCCGAACTTAGATATCTTGCCTGGCGGTACAGTGCCACCGAATCCGACCGAGTTGGTAGCCCGTCCGGTTCTGGACAAGGCCATCGAACTCTTGAAGGAACGTTATGACCTGGTGATTTTAGATACCGCACCGATTGCGATGGTGACGGATACGTCCATCATCAGCCGTGTGGCGGATATGTGTGTGTATGTATGTCGCGCGGACTATACACCGAAGGCTGCGTACCAGTTCATCAATGTACTGCAGAAGCAGCAGACGTTCAAGAAGCTGGCCACCGTAATCAATGCGATTGACATGAGCAAGCGTAAAAATAGCTATGGTCAGAAATATGGCTATGGATATGGATACGGTTATGGGTACGGTTACGGGTTCGAGGCGACGAACAAGAGTAATAAGTAAATGAAAGAGGCTCCTAAAAAGGAGCCTCTTTTGTTATGTGCATCCGTTGGCTGGTGACAGGATGACGGAACTCCAATGCCTCGGCGTGAAGGTAGAGGCGGTCGGAGGGACGGCCATAGAGAGGATCGCCCACGATGGGGCAGTCCAAGCCGTCGGGATGGGCAGCGTGGACACGGAGCTGGTGGGTACGGCCTGTCTCGGGGTAGAAGGCGATGCGGAAAACCTCGTGTACCCCAACGTGGTTGTTATCGAGATTCTTCGCTTCACTTCGTTCCGCTCTGAATGACATGGCGGGAGGAAGGAGTTCATAACGTGTAACAGCCGGCTTTCCGTATTCGAAGCAGACCATTTGCAGGGGGCGATTATCGAAGTCGGGACGGAGGGGGAGGCGGATAAATCCTTTCGGTTTCTTTCCGTGAGGGATGCCGTCGAGCAGGGCGACGTAACGTTTCTTCACGCTGCGTCCTTCGAACTGCTTTTGGAGCAGGGTGTGGATGTCCTTGTCCTTGGCGGCAAGCAGCAAGCCGGAGGTGTCCATATCCAAGCGATGGACAAGCAAAGGCCCGGTGGCATCGGGATAACGTTCCTGCAGGATGCTGAGTACGGAGGCTTGTCCGGTCTTGCCGGGTACGGAAAGCATTCCGGCGGGCTTGTTCACCACCAGCAGGTATTCGTCTTCGTAAACGGTTTCTAACAGCGTGGCATCGGTGACGGAGGTGAGCAGCGGGTTGGGCTCTACATCCAGTCCTTGCAGCATAAAGCCTAAGATAGGCTCGCACTTGTGGCGGCACGAAGGGTAATAATGTCCGTGACGGCGGATTTCACCCTTCGGCGAATTTCCCCACCAGAATTCGGCCATCGCCAAAGGCTGGAATCCGTGCAGGTAGGCATATTGGAGCAGCTTGGGAGCAGCGCATTCGCCGGTTCCTGCCGGTGGATTGCGATGGGCAGTCCGCTTGAAGATGCTGAGGATGTCTTCTTCCTCGCCCAAGGCATTGCGCAGGCGGAACTGACGGAATATCCATTCCTGGAGGGCGATGGAACGGTTTTTTCGCTCTTCTTTGTATTTAACAGCGTTCTCTTGGGAACATCCCAAGAGAACGCTGTTAAGTTCCGAAATTCGAGCTTCCTCTTGCTTGAAATAGCCTTCAGGATTCAATAAATCGTAAACGGGAGGGACGAAGTAGGAGTGGTGGTTGCTGCCTGCCAAGTTGCCCGAAAAGGCAGCGAGGAAGCCTGTCTCTCCTTCGGGAGTGCGTACCAACAACACCCCGAACATCTTGCCTTGCTGAAGTTCGGAATGCCACCCGGTGCGTGTCTGCAAGTAGGCCTGTACCTCTTCCGCTGCCTTTACACAGAGCGGATGCGGAGTGTAATGGAACGGATAGGTGAACTGTTCGGGGAGGGAAATATGCTCAAACTTTGAAAAAGTGTGCAAAAACTGGTCCATAAATCAAAATTAATGAGTACTTTTGTCTTCGATTAACAAAAACGCAACAAATTTATAAAAAGAAATTGAATATGGGAAAACTGATTATCAATTCGTATGAAGAATTTGAACAATATGTAGGACAGGAGTTGGGCGTGTCGGACTATGTGAAGCTGGACCAGGAGCGCATCAACCTGTTTGCCGATGCTACGCTGGACCATCAGTGGATTCACGTGGATGCAGAGAAAGCTGCCGTGGAAAGTCCGTTCAAGAGCACCATTGCGCACGGATACCTCACCCTGTCGATGTTGCCCTATATGTGGAACCAAATCATCGAGGTACACAACCTGAAGATGATGATCAACTACGGAATGGACAAGATGAAGTTCGGACAGGCGGTACTGTCGGGACAGAGCATCCGTCTGCGTACCACTTTGCAGAGCCTTCAGAACCTGCGCGGAACGGCCAAGGCGGAAATCAAGTTCAAGATTGAGATAGAAGGACAGAAGAAACCGGCTTTGGAAGGAGTGGCGATATTCTTGTATTATTTTGAATGAGAATTTCATAAAAAGTGTTATTTTTGCAACGTTTTGTGAATGGAAAAAAGAAATCTACAGGAATGAAAAAACTATTTTGTACGTTGCTGATGGCTGTTTCCGTCCTTGGTGTCAAGGCACAGGAAAGTCAGATTGTCAATTTGCAGGTGGAAACCCGTTTTGACTATCAGCGTGAATATCTGGACGGAGATGCCGTGAAGCCCAATTCCGGATTCAAGGGAAAGTATCTCAATGTGATTCTGAACGGAACGATTAATGACCATTGGTCTTATTCCTACCGTCAGAGGCTGAACAAGGCTCACGCTGACCAGAGTTTTTTCGATGCGACGGACTGGATTCATCTGACCTATACGCTGAATGAAAACTGGAAGTTCAATGCGGGCAAACAGGTGGTGGGCATCGGTGGCTATGAATACGACCGGGCACCGATAGACCTCTATTTCTGCTCGGAATACTGGAACAACATTCCTTGTTATCAGTTCGGGGTGAGTGCCACATATACCACTGGCAAGGGCAACGACAGCTTTATGGCACAGGTGTGCGAAAGTCCGTTCAACTTCAACAACGAGGACCTGTATGCGTACAATCTGATGTGGTATGGTTCGCACGGGTGGTACAACAGCATCTGGTCGGTGAATGCACAGGAATTTGCTCCGGGCAAGTTCATCTATTACATCGCGTTGGGCAACGAGTTCCGTTTCGGCAATGCCAAGCTGCAGCTGGACTTGATGAACCGTGCTACGGACGAACACGCCTTCTTCCTGAAGGACTGTTCGGTGATAGGCGAATTGTCATACCTTATTAATAATAAGCTGAACTTGTTCGGCAGAATGAGCTATGATGTGAACAAGACAAGCAGTGTGGGCGATATGTGCGTGCTTCCGGGTACGGAGATTACCCGTGTGGGTGCCGGGATGGAATATTATCCGCTGAAGGAAGGTAACCGCAACCTCCGTTTCCACCTCTATGCCTGCCACGCTTTCGGCAAGAACGGCAATCCTGCAGGTACGATGCTCCCCGACCAGACATACGTGGATATGGGGGTAAAGTTTAAAGTGGATATCCTTTCGTTAACCAATAAAATCTTTAAATAACTATGGCTGAAAAGAAAAAGGGAATCTGGAAATACATTCCCGACGGCATTCCTTGTCTGGTAATTGTGTTCGGGTTGTTTACGTTCATCGGTATGCAGATGGGTGTTCCCCAGATGCTGAATACCATTATGAAGACGGCACACGACCTCTTGCTGAACACGTGTTTCTATCTGATGGCTATCTGTGTGATAACCGGAGCTATCGGTAAGTTGTTTGTAGAATTCGGTGTAGTGAAGCTTCTGGAAGGGATGCTTCGTCCGTTGATGCGTCCGTTGTTCAACCTGCCGGGTGTGGCAGCATTGGGTGCGGTAATGACATTCCTGTCGGATAATCCGGCCATCATTTCTTTGTCGCAGGACAAGCGTTTCAGCAGTTATTTCAAAAAATACCAGTACATCTCGCTGACCAACTTCGGTACGGCTTTCGGTATGGGCTTGTTGGTCATCGTGTTTATGGTGGGACAAGGATTTTATGCCGAACCGTTCATCGGACTGATGGGTGCATTCTGCGGATGTATCGTATCGACCCGACTGATGCAGCGTTTCGTGGTGAAGGCTTATCCAAGCTTCCTGGAAGAGAATGCAGTGGAAGGCAATGCGAAATTTGCTGTCAAGGAAGAGGAAGTGGTGGAAGACAAATCGAAGTTCATCCGTACGCTGAATGCGTTGCTTGATGGTGGACGTACCGGTGTAGATGTAGGTATGGCCATCATTCCGGGGGTATTGATTATCTCTACCTTGGTGATGATTCTGACATTCGGTCCGTCGGACGGAACTTACGATGGTCAGGCATACGAAGGTATCGAACTGTTGCCTTTCTTGGCCGGTAAGATTAACATCGTGTTCGAATGGCTGTTCGGTTTCCAGGATCCGCATCTGGTGGCATTCCCGATTACAGCACTTGGTGCCGTAGGTGCAGCCTTGGGCTTAGTGCCCAGCTTCATAGCCGAAGGTTGGGCAGACGGTAATGCCATTGCCGTGTTTACAGCCATCGGTATGTGTTGGAGCGGTTATCTGAGTACGCATACCGCTATGCTCGACTCGTTGGGCTATCGTGAACTGACATCGAAGGCTATCCTGGCACATACGTTCGGCGGTTTGGTAGCAGCTATCGTAGCACACTGGATATTTATGCTTTATTCATTGATTTAAGCTTATGGAGGTGAATTTGCTGCAGAAACAGGAGGAGTTGGCACCGGTCATCAATGAAATCAGGAACGATGCACACGCCCTGCACGCCAGTGTCAACCACGCCTACGACCGTATTCGCCCGTATGGGTTCCATCTGGATATGGTGGTGAACTGGATACGTAAATACATTGGCGAGGTATGTGAGAACGAGCAAGATGTATTGCCGATTTATTTTGCCGCATTCTATCACGACAGCATCGAGGATGCCCGTCTGACCTACAATGACGTGATGAAGACAGCCCGGCTGTTGATGGATGAAGAACAGGCCTTGCTGGCAACGGAAATTGTTTATGCCCTTACCAATGAGAAAGGACGTAACCGTGCGGAGCGTGCCAACGAAAAATATTATGAAGGTATTCGCGAGACGCCTTATGCACCCTTTGTGAAATTGGCGGACCGGTTGGCGAACACATCATATGCCTTCTCGAAAGGTACGGCGGACAGCTTGCGTATGAGTAAGGTGTACAGAGAAGAATTGCCCGGTTTCCTTGATGCCTTGAAGGTGGAAGGAACGGATATGCGTTTCCGTTTGCCGGAAGCGATGGTGGAAGAATTATGGGAAGTAATTCCTCCTTGTGGCTCGGAAAATTTTGTTTAATCTTTAAAAAACAGGAAATGATGAAGAGTAGATGGATGATGGCTGCCCTTATGATGGCAGTAAGTATGGTGTTTGTTTCGTGTGGAAACAACAAGAAGCAGCAGGCACAGCAGGCTGAAGAACAGGTGACTGCTATGAGTATCGACGATGTGATGGCTAAGGCTGCCGAACTTGTCGATCAGCAAGTGGTGATAGAAGGTGTATGTACACATACCTGCAGTCACGGTGCCAAGAAGATGTTCCTGGTGGGCAGCGATGACAGCAAGACACTCCGTATCGAAGCCGGTGAACTGGGTGCTTTCGATACGAAGGTGGTGAACAATATGGTGACCGTGAAGGGTATCATCAAGGAAGAACGCATAGACGAAGCTTATCTGGTGGATTGGGAAAACCGCTTGAAGAACCAGACAGCAGAAAAGCACGGTAACGAAGAAGGTGAAGGCGGTTGCGATACCGAAAAGAACGCACGTGGTGAAACAGCCAATACTGAAGAAGGCCGTATCGCTGATTTCCGTGCCAAGATTGCTGCCGAAAAGGAAGCAACCGGCAAGGAATACTTGTCGTTCTATCACGTAGTAGCTACTTCATACGAAATCAATGAGTAAGGGTAGCACATTCCGCAAATGGAGCCGCATCATCCATCGGGATGTATCGTATCTGTTTGCGGGAATGATTCTGATTTATGCACTTTCCGGGATTCTGATGAATCATCGGGGAGACTTGAATCCGCATTATTCGGTTCAACAGCAGGAATTCAAGGTTACTCAAGACTTGACCGATAAGACGAAAGTCGATAAGGCCTTGGTGTTGGAACTGTTGAAGCCTCTGGGGGAAGAAGGAAACTACACCAAGCACTACTTTCCGAAGGATGGCCAGATGAAGGTTTTTCTGAAAGGCGGTTCGAATGTGTTTGTCAATACCCAAAATGGGGAAGCCGTGTATGAAAAGCTGGAGCGACGATTCCTGTTGTCGGATATGGTGAGGTTGCATTACAATCCCGGTCGTTGGTGGACTACGTTCAGTGACGTCTTTGCCGTTTGTCTGATTCTGATTACTCTGACCGGATTGGTGATGGTGAAAGGCAAGAAAGGATTGATAGGACGTGGCGGTATCTTGTTTATTATAGGTATAGTGATACCGGTATTGTTCCTGATGTTGTAATATAATGAAGGTGTGTGAAAGTGTCTTTTTGCACACCTTCCGTTTTTTTGTGCGATATTTGTGTATTTTTATGGTCGTTTCATAAAAAACCATTATCTTTGCAACGTTTTTGAAAAACGGGCTATGCGTAGTCCTGTAAATAGCGTAAAAAGATGAAAAAGACCTTAGTAGATTTATTTGAAGAGTCGGTAAGAAATTACCCCAACAATACATTCTTGTTGGAAAAGACTGGAAAGAAGTTTGAACCGACTACTTACACACAAGTAAAGGAAAAAGTTTATCAGTTGGGTGCCGGTCTTCAGGCATTGGGCGTGAAGAAGGGTGACAATATGGCTCTTTTGAGCGAAGGACGTAATATGTGGGTCATCGGCGAATTGGCGATGTTCTATGCCGGTGCGGTGAACGTTCCTTTGTCTATCAAGTTGGAAGAAAGCAATGACTTGTTGTTCCGTCTTGTTCACGGTGATGTGAAGTATGTGATGGTATCAGGTACTCAGCTGAAGAAGGTACGTAAAATCATCGACCAGCTTCCGGAAGTACAGAAGGTGATTGTGTTCGATGAACAGGCTGAATACGGAGAAAAGGAAATCGCCCTCAGCGAAGTGCAGAAGATGGGGGACGAGTTCTTGGCTTCTCATACTCAGGAAGAATTTCTGAAGGTGGCAAACAGCATCCAGAACGATGACTATGCTACTATCACTTATACCAGCGGTACGACTGCTGACCCGAAGGGGGTGGTCTTGACTCACCGTAACTATACATCGAATGTGGAACAGGCTTGTACGTTGGTAAACATCGACCAGTCTTGGCGTACCTTGATTATCCTTCCGCTTGACCACTGCTTTGCTCACGTGGTAGGTTTCTACATTATGATGGCGAAGGGTGCTACAGCCGCTACTGTACAGGTAGGCCGTACTCCGTTGGAAAGCTTGAAGAACATTCCTCTGAATATTAAGGAAGTGAAGCCTCACTTCATCCTCTCTGTTCCGGCATTGGCCAAGACATTCAAGAAGAACATCGAACAAGGTATCCGTGCCAAGGGCAAGACTACTGTAAAACTGTTCAACTTCGGTATGAAGGTTCGTCAGTTGTATTATGGTGACAGCAATATGGATTTCAAGGGATGGAGATATTTGCTGAAGCCGTTGGTGGCGTTGTTCGACAAGATGATTTTCTCGAAAGTACGCGACAACTTCGGTGGTGAACTGAAGTTCTTCATCGGTGGTGGTGCCTTGCTCGACAAGAACTTGCAGAAGTTCTATGTAGGTATCGGTATCCCGATGTTCCAGGGATATGGCTTGTCTGAAGCGACTCCGGTGCTTTCATCCAACGGTCCTGAAAAGTATCGTTTCGGTTCCAGCGGTAAGTTGGTGAAGCCATTGGAACTGAAGATTTGCGATAGCGACGGTAAGGAATTGCCATTGGGCGAAATGGGTGAAATCGTAGTGAAGGGTGAAAACGTGATGGCAGGTTACTGGAAGAATCCGGAATCGACAGCTGATACCGTGAAGGACGGATGGCTCTATACTGGCGACTTGGGTTATATGACCAAGGAAGGATTGTTGTATGTGAAAGGTCGTTTCAAGAGCTTGTTGATTTCTTCGGATGGTGAGAAGTATAGTCCGGAAGGTATCGAAGAAGCGTTGGTAGGTCAGTCGAAGTACATCGACCAGGTGATGCTCTACAACAACCAGTCGCCATACACCATTGCCTTGATTGTTCCGAATAAGGACAACTTGAAGCGAAAGATGGCATACAAGAACTTGACTCTGGATACCGAAGAGGGCCGCAAGTATGCCGTAAAGAAATTGGAAAAGGAACTGAACAAGTATAAGAAGGGTGGCGAATTTGAGGGTATGTTCCCTGAAAGATGGTTGCCAAGTACCTTCGCTGTTTTGTCGGAAGCATTTACAGAACAGAACCAGATGATTAACAGTACGATGAAGATGGTTCGCGGTAAAATTGAGAAAGCATACGCCAAACGTATCGAATTCTTATATACTTCGGAAGGAAAACAAATTTTTAATCAAGAAAATTTGGATAGTTTAAAGTAAATACATATATTTGCACAGTGATTAAGAATTTCAATAGAAATTAAGATATATCTCGTTTAGTTGTATTTGTATTTTGTAGCTAAAGGTGAGGGCTTGTGAAAGTCTTCACCTTTTTGTATCTTTGCATCCTGTTAACGAAAAATGTAAAATAAAGAAGATATGCCTGCAACGAAAGACCAACGAAAATTATTGAATAGATGTGTGGTGAATGAGATTCCTGTGTTTGTTTTAACAGGAACTGATCGGTGTGCCATGGCTGCTTTGCGTGCATACGCCGAAGCTGCTCGTCAGATGGGATGTACCGAAGAGTTTGTGGAAGACTTGGAGTTGAACGTGCTTCCTGATTTCCGCGATTTTCAGGCACAGGAACCGGATAAAGTGAAATTACCGGATTAAATTGAACCATTTCCGCTGTCATTCGTTATCCCCTAAACTCATTTAAATATAGGAGGAACGAATATGACAGCACCGTTAGAAGGTATTAAAGTTATTGACTGGACACAAGTACAGTCCGGTCCGTCGTGTACACAGATGTTGGCTTGGCTCGGAGCCGATGTGATTAAGATTGAACGGAAGGGATTGGGAGACCCTACTCGTACTGAATTGTTGGATTATCCAGATATGGACAGCTTGTATTACTTGCAATTGAACTGTAACAAGCGTTCCATCGAACTGGATATGAAGACACCGGAAGGCAAGGAAATCCTGACCCGGTTGCTTGAAACAGCCGACATCTTTGTGGAAAACCTGCATCCAGGAGCAGTCGATAAGCTCGGCTTCTCGTGGGAAGAAGTACACAAAATCAATCCCCGTGTCATTTATGGAACCATCAAAGGATTCAATGACGATTCCCCATTGGCCAATGTCAAGGCTTTCGAGCCGGTGGCACAATGTGCCGGTGGAGCAGCGGCTACCACCGGATGGTACAAAGGCGAGTACGATATTCCGACACAATCGGGGGCAGCCTTGGGTGACAGCAATACGGGTATGCACCTGCTCATCGGCTTGTTGGCAGCCTTGATGCAGCGCGAAAAGACGGGCGAAGGCTGTTTCGTGCAGCAGTCCATGCAAGATGCCGTGATTAATCTCTGTCGCGTAAAGCTCCGCGACCAATTGATTCTGGAACATACCGGAGTGTTGAAGCACATGCCGCAATATCCGAACGGCAAGTTTACCGATACCGTGCCTCGTGGCGGTAATGTAGAAGGCGGTCAGGTATTGGGATGGTGCTACCGATGCAAGGGTTGGGAAAATGACCCGAGTGCCTTTGTCTATATCGTCCTTCAGAACGAGATGAAGCCCTTTGCGGCAGCAGCCAAGGCCATCGGCAAGCCGGAATGGATAGACGACCCGAAGTTCAATACGCCCGATGCCCGTGAGAAGGTGAAGGAAGAAATCTATGCAGCCATCGAAGCCTACACCATCACCCGCGAGAAGATGGCGATTGTGGAAGAGTTGGGTAAACTGGGTGTACCTTGTGGTCCGGTGTTGAGTATGAAGGAAATTGCCGAGGATGAATCGCTCCGCAAGTGTGGTACCATTGTGGAGGTTGACCAGCCGGGACGTGGCAAATTCCTCACCATCGGCTGTCCGCCGAAGTTCTCTAATTATACACCGGAAGTGAAGCCGGCTCCTGCCTTGGGTGAGCATACCGATGAGGTGTTGAAGGAAATCGGTTATACGGCGGATGAGATTGCTTCACTTCGTAGTAAGCATATTGTGTGTAAGTAATGTAAGGTATTTGTCATTCAGACGACCGAAGGGAGGAAGAATCTCGTATACATATAGTGGATGTCTCCGAGATTCTTCGCTACATTTCATTTCGCTCTGAATGACAATTGGAAATTAATAAACTATATTTATGAACTATATCGAAAATAATCCCAACGCATCCCTTACCGACGGGATGCACCTCTTGGTCGATGCCTTGAAGATGAATGGGGTAGAGAACATCTTCGGCGTAGTAGGCATCCCCGTGACTGACTTGGCACGTTATGCCCAGCAGGCAGGCATCCGCTACATCGGCTTCCGTCACGAACAGTCGGCCGGACACGCGGCAGCCATCAGCGGTTACTTGACCAAGAAACCGGGCATCTGCTTGACCGTCTCTGCTCCAGGTTTCCTGAATGGATTGACAGCCTTGGCAGAAGCCACCGTCAACGGATTCCCGATGATACAAATCAGCGGGTCAAGTGACCGGAACATCATCGACCTGCAACAAGGCGATTACGAAGGACTCGACCAGATGAACATTGCCAAACCCTTTGTGAAGGCAGCTTATCGCATCAATCGTCCGCAGGACATTGCCATCGGTGTGGCAAGAGCCATCCGTTCCGCCTTGTCGGGACGTCCCGGTGGAGTCTATCTCGACATCACCACAGCGATGCTCAGTATGACGATGGACATTCAGGAAGCACAGGCTTCGCTCTTTGCACCCATCGACCCTGCACCCTTGCAACTGCCTTGTTCAACAGCCGTGAAGCGTGCCTTGAAGCTGTTGAGCAATGCCACCAAACCGTTGATTATCATCGGTAAGGGAGCGGCATACGCACAGGCGGAAGGACCGTTGAAGGAGTTTGTTGAGAAGACCGGCATCCCGTTCTTGCCGATGTCGATGGCGAAAGGTGTCTTGCCCGATGACCATCCGCTGTGTGCTGCTTCTGCCCGTAGCTTAGTGCTCGGTCAGGCGGATGTAGTGATGCTGGTAGGAGCAAGGCTCAACTGGCTCTTGAATCACGGCAAGGGCAA
>JAFQBF010000158.1 GCA_017416735.1 Bacteroidaceae bacterium
CCCCGTCCGTCAGGCATTGGTATCATCCACCGGCACTTTCTGGGATACCGTTGTCATCTGTGCCCTCACCGGATTGGTGTTGGTGAGCAGTATCATCGCCTATCCTGACATCGACCACACACAAGGTGCCGCCCTCACCAAGGCAGCCTTCAGCAAGATTCCCGTAGTGGGAACCACTATCCTGACAGTCGGACTGACCACTTTTGCCTTCTCCACCATCCTCGGATGGTCGTATTATGCCGAAAAGGTTGTCGAATACTTAGGTGGCAAGCGATGGATAAAGATTTATCGCCTCATCTGGATTGTGGCTATCTATCTGGGGGCAGTCCTCAACCTTACATTGGTTTGGAACATTGCCGACAGTATGAATGCCTTGATGGCTATTCCTAACTTAGTGTCGTTGCTTCTTCTTTCGGGGGTAGCAGCCAAAGAAACGAAGAAATATCTTTGGGAAAACCGGCTGGACGAAGAGGCTAAAGAAGAATTTTGAAACTTTTTTGCGAAAATATTTGGCAGTCCCAAATATTTGTTCTACCTTTGCATCCGCAAACGAGAGGGAAACCCTCGGGATGCAATGAGGATGGTCCGTTCGTATATCGGTTAGTACTCAAGATTTTCATTCTTGCAAGGGGGGTTCGATTCCCCCACGGACTACGAAAAAGAGCTTATCAGTTTTGGTAAGCTCTTTCTTTTTTATACCTTTGTCACACGAAACAATTAAATCCATCAACGTATGAAAAAAACATTCGGCACTATCTGCCTTTTCCTGATGGCTTGCCTCGGCTTACAGGCAGCACAAGTAGATACCTTATTGGTAAGAAGCGAAAGCATGAACAAGGATATCAAGACGGTACTTATCCGTCCCGACAAGGCCGTAAAGGGCGAGAAATGTCCAGTCGTATATCTGCTTCACGGATATAATGGTCATTACAAGACCTGGATTCAAGTACGTCCCGACTTGCCCGAGATGGCAGATAGAGACGGAATCATCTTTGTTTGTCCCGATGGTGGACACAACAGCTGGTATTGGGATAGCCCACTCGTGAAGGAATACCGCTACGAAACTTTTGTAACCCAAGAACTTATAAGCTATATAGACAAGCATTACGCTACAATAGCCGACCGTAGCAAACGTGCCATTACGGGGCTGAGCATGGGTGGTCACGGAGCCATGTGGCTGGCCATCCGCCATCAGGAATTGTTCGGTGCTGCAGGTAGTACCAGCGGAGGCCTTGACATACGCCCATTCCCCAACAACTGGGATATGAAGAGCCACATCGGTGAACGTGATGAAAACCTCGACGTATGGAACAACCATACCGTCATCAACCAGCTTGACCGTTTGAAAGACGGTGCTTTGGCCATCATCATCGATTGTGGAGTAGATGATTTCTTCTTCGGAGTGAACAAGGCCGTACACGAACGTCTCCTCCAACAAAAGGTAGCTCACGATTTTATCCTCCGTCCTGGAGCTCATAACAGCAAGTATTGGAACAACTCCATCGGTTATCAAATCAAATTCTTCAAGAAGTTCTTCGAGAAGGAATAAAAAAATGGTACACCTAACATAAAATCCTCCAAGTATGAAAAAAGCATTCAGTGCATTATGCATATGCCTCTGGGCATGCTTCAGCATACAAGCTGCCCAGGTAGATACCTTGATGGTAAGAAGCAATAGCATGGACAAGGACATCAAGGTGGTGGCAATCCGTCCGGACAAGGCCGTGAAAGGTGAGAAATGTCCGGTCATCTATCTGCTTCACGGACATAGCAACAATGCCCGAACCTGGATGGAAACACGTCCCGACCTGCATGAGATAGCCGACCAAGAAGGAATCATATTCATCTGTCCCGATGGCGGATACAATAGCTGGTATTGGGACAGCCCGTTAGTAAAAGACTATCGATATGAGACTTTCATTTCAGACGAGTTGATAAACTATGTGGACAAGCACTTCGCTACCCTGCCCGACCGAAGCAAACGTGCCATTACCGGATTCAGCATGGGCGGACACGGCGCCATGTGGCTGGCCATCCGTCACCAAGATGTATTTGGAGCCGTAGGCAGTTCGAGCGGAGGCCTTGATATCCGCCCCTTCCCCAACAATTGGGGGATGAAGACACACCTTGGCGAACGTGACGAAAACTTCGAGGTATGGAACAATCACACGGTCATCAACCAGCTTGACCGCTTGAAAGATGGTGCCTTGGCTATCATCATCGATTGTGGAGTAGATGATTTCTTCTTCGGTGTAAACAAGGCCGTACACGAACGACTCCTCGAACAGAAAGTAGGTCACGACTTCATAGCTCGTCCCGGAGGTCATGGCCATAAGTATTGGAACAACTCCATCGTCTATCAAATCAAATTCTTCAAGAAATTCTTTGAAAAGGAATAATTAATCAACAAATCTATGAAAAAAATTATTTATGCAAGTGCCCTATTGGTCAGCCTTTTAACGGCTTGCTCACCTTCGGCACAAAAAGGAAAAGAAGGACAGATTGACGTTCTGCCCGCATTC
>JAFQBF010000159.1 GCA_017416735.1 Bacteroidaceae bacterium
GCGCCTTGTCGATGCCCTTCGGTACAAGTTCGAGGAAGTAAGGTTCCGAACGATACACGCCCATACGCTCCTTCAAGGCTTCGTACATCACCTTTTCCAGCTCGGCCAGGCGGATAGCTTCACCTACTATCAAGCACTTCGCTACAGGGAAATCGATGGCTTCGAGGAAGTTTTCCACCTTCTTGGTTTCCATCACGTTCAGGATGGCTTCCTTCAGCACATACTCGTCATCCGGATGTTCGGTCAGCACATACTTATCCTTGTAGGTGACGATGGCAAAGCCGTTGTCCTTGGCACACTGATACAAATAGGGAAGGAGGTCAGCATCAAGGACATTGGCATACATCAGTTCGCCCGTTTGCCAATTGGTGATTTCGCCTCCGTTGTAGGAGAGGATATAGCCACCGTACTTCTTCAATTCGAGTTTCTCGGCTATCGGGGCAATGCCGTAAGTGGGGCGACCCGATGCCAATACGATTTTCACGCCACGCTCCTGTGCGTCAATCAATGTGCGCAAGGTGTGTTCGGTTATTTCTTTCTTGTTGTTGGTCAACGTACCGTCGAGGTCGAGGACTAGGATTTTATACTTCATAAGGATATTCGTTAATTTTGCCTCAAAGATAAGACTTTATCGAGGAATTTTCGCTATCTTTGCTTAAAATAAAGACATTATGGAACTGATTTTACTGACTATCATTCTTATACTTCTGTTCGCCAACCTCTGCGTGGCACTGATGAAAAACAACCTCAAGCAAACGGAGCAACTGGAATCCCTCTTCCGTCAGGAGCTGAAGGAGAACCGCGAGGAAATGGCACGAAACATGCGGGAGCTGCGCACCGAGCTGAACCAATCCCTCAGCCTCTCTACCCAACAGATGCAGACCACTCTCCACCGTAACCTCATGACTACCAACGAGATGCAGCGCGAGAAGTTCGAATCCATGAACCGCCAACAGGACATTCTCGTGAAATCCACCGAGAAACGCCTGGACGAGATGCGCCTGATGGTGGAAGAGAAACTCCAGAAGACGCTGAACGAACGCATCGGACAATCCTTCGAGTTGGTACGCACCCAACTGGAGAACGTTCAGCGAGGGCTGGGAGAGATGAAGAACCTGGCCGAGGATGTGGGAGGACTGAAGAAGGTGTTGGGCAACGTGAAGACACGTGGCACCTTCGGAGAAATCCAGCTTGGAGCCTTGCTCGAACAGATGCTCAGCCCCGAACAATACGAAGCCAACGTGAAGACACGCAAGAATGCCACCGAGTTCGTGGAGTTCGCCATCAAGCTTCCCGGCAAGGACAATGGCAAGGATGTGGTGTATCTGCCCATCGACGCCAAGTTCCCGAAGGATGTGTACGAGCAATACATCGATGCCTACGAGGAAGGGGATGCATCGCTGATAGAAAGCACCTCCAAGCAACTGGAAATCACCGTCAAACGGATGGCAAAGGACATTCGCGACAAGTACATCGAGCCGCCCTATACCACCGACTTTGCCATCCTGTTCCTTCCGTTCGAGAGCATCTATGCCGAGGTGATTCGTCGCACGGCTTTGATAGAAACCTTGCAGAAGGACTTCAAGGTAGTGGTGACAGGGCCGACCACCCTCGGTGCCATCCTCAACAGCCTTCAGATGGGATTCCGTACCCTCGCCATCCAGAAACGAACAAGCGAGGTGTGGAGTGTGTTAGGAGCTGTGAAGACGGAGTTCGGCAAGTTCGGCGGTATGTTGGAGAAGGTGCAGAAGAACCTTCAAAGTGCAGGCGACCAACTGGAAGAGGTGATGGGCAAGCGCACCCGTGCCATCGAGCGCAAGCTCCGCCAAGTAGAGGCACTTCCCACGGACGAAAGCCGCAAGATGTTGGATTTCAACGAGCCTGCGGATGAAGAAGAATAAAAACAAGGAGGAAAGAATATGACAACAGAATTCGTTTTACGCCTGTTCATAGCCGGGATATTAGGTTCCATCATCGGGCTTGACAGAGAGTATCGTGCCAAGGAGGCGGGCTATCGCACCCACTTCCTCGTATCGTTGGGCAGCGCCCTGCTGATGATTGTTTCGCAACACGGATTCGGCGGGATACTCGACACGCCGAATGTAAATCTTGACCCCAGCCGAATCGCCTCGCAAGTGGTGACGGGCATCGGCTTCATCGGGGCAGGAACCATCATCCTTCACAAGCAAACGGTGCGCGGGCTTACCACCGCAGCCGGCATTTGGGCCACTTCCGCCATTGGCTTGGCCGTCGGGGCAGGGATGTACGAGTTGGGCATTTCCGCCACCATCCTGACACTCATCGGCCTCGAAGTCTTGGGCTTCTTGTTCAAGAGCGTGGGGATGAAAAGCTCGGTCGTGGAGTTCTCTACGGACAATAAGGAGACACTCAACCGCCTCTCGCGGACGCTTGCCACGAAGGATTTCCTGATTGTTTCTCTTCAGATGGACGAGAAGCCGAAGGGTGATACCGTCGTATATCACGTCACGATGGTCATCAAGTCGAAGAAAAGCAACGACGAGGGGAAATTGCTGGCACATCTGCAAGACTTTGCGGACGTGACCATCCATCGCATCGAATGAACCGATACGCGAAGGCGAAATTTAAATATGCGAAGGCGAAAAACAAAAACGTGAAGGCGAATTTGAAAAACGCCTTCTCGTTTTCGGATAAACGTCAGCCGATGTACACATTCACGCTCAGGAAGAAACAATCCTTGTCTTCGTGATTGCAATCGAAGTCAATCTTGTCTTCGCGAGCCAACCAGCCGATGGCGGCATTCAAGTCCTTGTCGGAGAGGCCCGACGCCTTTTTCAAATCACAATAATTCCAACGCTTGTTATCGTTCAGCAAATGCCAGACAACGCCGGCATTTAATCCTATCTGATGCTTGTCCATAATGTCATAAATTAAAAAAATAGTTGGATTTACAACAATCCCTTCCTCTTTTTGTTTGTAGCAACGGACGTTTTTTACTAACTTTGTCGCCATATAATTAAAGGTATAAGACCAAAGAATGAAAAGAAACAAGATAAACTGGAGAGTCCCCAAGGGGGCGGAACCGACCGAATTGGACAGAAAAGTCCTTGCCTTTCAGGCAAAAGGACACTTGTGCCCGTCGCGCAACCTTATCAAAACTCCTGAACAGATAGAGGGCATCCGCCGTAGCGGCATCATCAATACGGGGGTGCTCGACCTCGTGGCTCGTGAAATCCGTGCCGGTATGAGTACCCTTGAAATCGACAAGCTCGTCTATGAATATACCTGCGACCACGGAGCCATCCCGGCCTGTCTTGGTTACGAAGGATTTCCGAAGAGCTGCTGCACCTCGGTGAACGAAGTGGTATGCCACGGCATCCCGAGCGAATACGAAGTGCTGGAAGAAGGTGACATCATCAACGTGGATTGCACGACCATCCTCGATGGCTATTTTGCCGATGCCTCCCGTATGTTCATCATCGGCGAGACCTCGCCGGAAAAGAAGAAGCTGGTGGATGTAGCCAAGGAATGTCTCGAAATCGGTATGGAAGCAGCCAAGCCCTTCGGTTTTGTGGGCGATATCGGCAATGCGGTGGAAAGACACGCCAAGAAGAACGGATTCTCGGTGGTGCGCGACTTATGCGGACACGGAGTGGGATTGGAATTTCACGAAGAACCGGATGTGGAGCATTTTGGCAAAAAAGGAACAGGTATGTTGCTTGTCCCCGGTATGACCTTCACCATCGAACCGATGATTAATATGGGAACCCACGAAGTGTTTGTGGACGAGGAAGACGACTGGACGGTCGTGACCGAGGACGAACTCCCGTCCGCCCAATGGGAACATACCTTCGTGATGACCGAAAACGGACTTGAAATCCTGACGTACTAATATATAATAAGGTATAGAGATATGGATACAATCATATTAGGCATAGAATCGTCTTGCGACGACACCTCGGCAGCCGTCATCCGCAATGGCGTGTTGCTCTCGAATGTTGTGGCAAGCCAAGCCGTACACGAATCGTACGGTGGGGTAGTGCCCGAGTTGGCCTCCCGTGCCCACCAACAGAATATCGTCCCCGTAGTACACGAAGCCTTGAAAAGAGCCGGCGTGGAAAAGGAACAACTCAGTGCGATAGCCTTCACCCGAGGCCCCGGTTTGATGGGCTCCTTGTTGGTAGGCGTATCGTTCGCCAAGGGGCTTGCCCGTTCGCTCAACATCCCGATGATTGACGTTAACCACCTGCAAGCCCACGTGTTAGCGCATTTCGTTAAAGAATCGGAAGAAGATACCGACCAGCCGAAATTCCCTTTCCTTTGCCTCTTGGTGTCGGGAGGAAACTCGCAAATCATCCTTGTGAAAGCCTATAACGATATGGAAGTCATCGGTCAAACCATCGACGATGCCGCCGGTGAAGCCATCGACAAATGCTCCAAGGTGATGGGCTTCGGCTATCCGGGCGGCCCCATCATCGACCGGTTGGCCCGTCAAGGCAACCCGAAGGCCTTCACGTTCAGTAAGCCTCACATCCCTGAATACAATTATAGCTTCAGCGGATTGAAGACCTCGTTCCTTTATTCGCTTCGCGATTGGTTGAAGGACGACCCCGATTTCATCGAGAACCACAAGGAAGACTTGGCGGCATCGCTCGAAGCAACGGTGGTGGATATCCTGATGGACAAGCTCCGCAAGGCATCCAAGGCACTGAATATAAAGGAAGTGGCCGTAGCAGGAGGGGTGTCAGCCAATACCGGCTTGCGCAACGCCTTCCACGACCATGCCAAACGCTTCGGATGGAAGATATACATCCCGAAGTTCAGCTATACGACGGATAATGCCGCTATGATAGCCATTACGGGCTACTACAAGTTTCAGGACAAGGATTTCTGTAGTATCGACAAGCCCGCTTATTCAAGAGTAACCATTTAAATAGATTATGAACATGTCATTGCAAAATAAATTCCTGAGCAAAGAACTGAGTGACAAATTCTGGAAAGAAGGCTTGACCCTTGCTACCGCCGAGAGTTGTACCGCTGGAAACATTGCGGCTGTTATCACAGCCATCCCCGGAAGCTCGCATTTCTATAAAGGAGGTATCGTAGCCTATTCCGACGAAGTGAAGATTAATTTGCTGGGCGTAAACCCTGAAACCCTTGAAAAGCAGGGGGCGGTGAGCGAAGAAACTGTTATAGAAATGGTGCAAGGTGCGATGAAAACGATGAATTCTGATTGTGCCGTGGCTACTTCCGGTATTGCAGGCCCCACTGGAGGTACTCCCGACAAGCCTGTGGGTACCGTCTGGATAGCTGCTGCCATACACGACAAAATCATCACGATGAAAGCAAACGGAGACGAAGGACGTAATAAAAACATTGAAAATGCAACGCTTTATGCCCTTCAAATGTTGCAAAAATTGTTCCAAAACCAAGAAAATGAGCAATAAAGAGCAATTATTTTCTGTTTTTCTTGTATATTAAAAATAAAAGTCGTTATTTTGCACTCCGTTTGAAATACATAAGTGAGTAGAATAATAAAAATTAGATAGCAATGTCGAAGATTTGTCAAATTACCGGAAAGAAAGCCATGATTGGCAACAACGTTTCACACTCTAAGAGAAGAACCAAAAGAACTTTTGATGTGAACTTGTTTACAAAGAAGTTCTACTATGTAGAACAAGATTGCTGGATTAGCCTGAACATCTGTGCTAACGGCTTGCGTGTTATTAATAAGAAGGGCCTTGATGCAGCGTTGAACGATGCAGTAGAAAAGGGTTATTGTGATTGGAAAAGCATCAAAATTATTGGTTAATTAATAGGAGAAACAAACTATGGCTAAGAAAGCTAAAGGTAATAGAGTGCAGGTTATCCTTGAATGTACTGAAATGAAGGA
>JAFQBF010000021.1 GCA_017416735.1 Bacteroidaceae bacterium
ATGAGAACCTGAGCTTCCGTGCCAACGTGATAGCCTACCTCAAGGCGATGGTGCTGTACGTGGCGCACGGCGAGGTGTGGACCGAGGAGATGGAGGACTTCATCCGCTGGTCGCTGCGCTATGACCTGTGGTGCAAGATGCAGTTCTTCGGAAAGGACATCGAGGATGAGGAAGAAGGAAGAACCCGTCGCCCGAATAGAGGACCGCAGAATCTGCTTGACCAGTTGCCCGACATCTTTACCCGCGAAGAAGCCGGGTTGTTGAGACAACGCCTCGGGGTGAGGGGAGGTTCGCTGCGCCAGATGCTGAGTAACTGGAAAAGTAGGGGCTACATTGACCATTATGGCGAGGAAATGCTGAAGCAGGATATCCAACGCCAGCGCTACATCAAGACCGAGGAGTATCTGCGCAAGCATCCGCAAGGCTGACCGTACTCAACGTACTCAGTTTTCAGTAATTATACATACTGTCATTCAGAACACACTCCCCATTGTCATCCAGAGCGAAGCGAAGGATCTAAGGAACATCCACGCGGACACATAGCTGTATGCACACGAGATGCTTCGTCGCTAAAGCTCCTCTGGATGACAGATAGTACGAATCATAAACATCATACATCATAAATCAAAACATCAAGAAAATGACAAGAGGACTAAGAAACAACAACCCGCTGAACATCCGTCGGTCGGCCGACCGATGGGAAGGAACAGCCACCACACAAACCGACCAATCGTTCGTGCAGTTCAAGACCCTGGCCTACGGCTACCGTGCCGCCTGGAAGACGCTGGACACCTACTGCCTGCGCTTCCGCCGCGAACGGAGAGTGTATAATGTGCGGAACATCATTGCCCGTTGGGCACCGCCTGCCGAGAACGATACCGATGCCTACGTGCGTGCCGTGGTAAGGCTGAGCGGATTGGGGGGCAACGAGAACATCCCCCGTCCGCACCGCTACCGCAACTTTGAACGCCTGCAGCGAACGGCCTTGCTCATTGCGGCGATGACGTGCGTGGAGTGCGGCATCCGCTGGGAGGAGGTGGATTGGAATGCCATCTGGCAAGGGTACGACTTGGCTTGGCCGGGCTGTCGGGCACTCGACTTGGGCAATCTGCCACAGGCTTTGCCCGAGCCTACTGACGAGGACCTTGCCCGGGCGGCCGACCCGCTGATGTGGGACGAGTACCGCGATTGGTGAGAAGGTAGGAACATTACTCCGCCGGATGTCATCCAGAGCGGAATGAAATGAAGCGAAGGATCTCGGGAACATATACGTGGATGTACTCGAGATCCTTCGTCGCTAAAGCTCCTCTGGATGACAAATGGTGCCTGAAAGGGGGAGGCGCTTTACGGCGTCACCCCGTACACCTCCCGATAGATGGTCTTCACGGCCTTGTCCACCGCCTTGAGCTCGCCGTACGTCATCAGTTTCATAGGCAGCCATTCGTCGCCCCAGCGGTAGGGTGGCTGCTTGTAGTCGTACTTGCGGAGCTGGAAGCCGATGCGTTTGTAGAACCCGATGCGGCGGTGTGGCACATCGTTCACGCGGAGCGGTATCTCCACCTCGAGCACTACGGGGAGTTCGGCTTGCGAGAGCATCGCCTTCAGCGCCTCGGTGCCGGTGCCATAGCCGCGCCTTTTGGGGTCGATGGCAAAGTGCTCGATGTAGATGAAGGTGTCGAAGTGCCAGTACGTCATCAGCCCGACGGGGCGCTTGTCTTCCTCGACGAGGCAGCAGTGGAACAAGGGGTTGCCGTCGGTGTTGGCCCGTTGCAGGTCGGCATTGCGGCGCTCCTCCGCGGGGAAGGACGCTTCGAGCAGTCCCTCCACGAAGGAATAATGCTTATGGTCGGTCTTTATCTTTGAGAGTTGAATCATCTTTTGGCTTTAACTAAGTGTAGATATTTTAGGCACGGATTTCACGGATTAACACGGATTTTTTTTAATGGATACATACACTAAAACCGTGTAATCCGTGTAATCCGTGCCTAAAAATACATACACGTTTTCATTGACTTATTTACTTCTCCGTATAAAACAGTATCAGGCGCTCCAGCGAGCGTTGGCACACGGGGCAGAACACGGGTGCTTCGTTGATTTTCATACGGCACTCGGTAGCGGGTCGGTAGATGCCCTTCGAGGTGTATCCGGCACCTTCATACACACCCACGGCAGTAAAGATTTCGTCGGCCGATTTCTTCACGGGAGTGGGCACGGGTGTACCTTCGGGCACCATATCCTGCCACTTGCTCTTGAAGTCCACCAATGTGCTGATGTTGGGTTCCCACGGCTCCTTGTCGTAAGGGTAGAGCGGGCTCGGTGCATCGCTGTAGAAGTATTCGTCCGCCAGGCCGCCGAAGCTGTGGCCGAACTCGTGTACCACCACCGGCTTGAACATGGGGTGATGGGCGGTGGTCAGCGTATAGGAGTTGTAGATGCCGCCTCCGCCGTAGGTATCCGTGTTGGCCAGGATGATGATGTGTTCGTAGGGGATGCCTGCCAGCCAGTTGTGGATGCTCTTCACGCGGCTGGTGGTGAGGTATCGGTCGGAGTAGAAGGTACTGAAGTGCGAGCTCACGGCGGTGCTCTTCCATTCGCCCTTCAAGGGGATGCTCACGCCGCTGTCGGCCGACGGGCTGGCTACGGCCACGATGTTGAAGCGGTCTTTCAGCTTGTCGAACGGGGCGTGGGCGAAGAGTGCCTCGCAGGTGGCCTGTGCGTCCTTGTAGAACACGTCCATCTCGGCTTCGGTGTAGCCTTCGGCCAGGATGGCCACGTCGATGCAGTCCTCGGCGCTGCCGCTGCGGTGCATGTAGCGGTGCGGGGTGATGCGCTCGGTGCCGCGGCTATGGATGAGGATGTCGTCGGGACGTACCTCGTGGGTGAGCGATGCGCATACCTCCTGGTGCGCGTTCTTCAACGATACGGTGACCAGTGCCGGCTGCTTGGGGAAGGGGAGCAGGAACGAGTTCTCGAATCCCTTCTTCACACGGGTGGCTTCGGCCTCGCCCAACCATTCCTGAAAGAGGCTGGAGAAAGAGGTGCGGTAGATGACCGTGCCCGTGGCCTTGTCCGTCATCGTGATTTCGCCGTTGCCCGCCAGTGGCAGTTCGTCCAGGTGATGGCGCCGTCCTGCCCATCCGGGAAGGCTGGTGAGCTCGTCCAGACACACCTCCTGCCGGGTGGCATCGCCGGTAAAGATATAGTCGGTACGCAAGGTCTTGTCCTCGAAATAATCGCTGAAGTTTTGAGCCGCCACCGGCAAATGCAAGGCGGCGCAGAGGCATAGGATGGATAATTTTTTCATAATGTGTATAATTTTTTGGCAAAGATAGTTTTTTCTGTCGGGAAAAAGCATATCTTTGCAACAACTTAAAACAAAAAAGAATGGGACATCATCAATTGGATAGTTTAGACGAGTCGATTTTGAAGCTGATTGCCAGCAACGCGCGCATCCCCTTCCTGGAAGTGGCGCGCGAGTGTGGCGTATCGGGGGCAGCCATCCATCAGCGCATCCAGAAGTTAGTCAACCTTGGCGTGCTGAAGGGCTCTGAGTTCGTTATCGACCCGGAGAGCGTGGGCTACGAGACGTGTGCCTATATGGGATTGTACCTGAAGCATCCCGAAGATTTCCAGCAGGTGTACGAAGGCTTGCTGCTGATACCGGAAATTGTGGAATGCCACTACACCACCGGGCAATACGATATGTTCATCAAGGTATATGCCAAGAACAACAATCACCTGCTCAGTATCATCCACGACCAGTTGCAGCCGTTGGGCTTGTCGCGCTCGGAAACCATCATCTCCTTCCACGAGGCATTCCGTCGCCAGATGCCCATTCCTGAGATAAAGGAAGAAGACTGAGAGTGACGGTTTAGCCGCGCCGGTAATCGACAAACTGATAAGGGTAGAGGTGTTTCTCGTCCGTAGGATGGGCTTCTCTACCTGTTTCTTTCCATACGGACGGGTCGATTTCGGGGAAGAAGGCATCGGCCGCTTCCGGAGTATCGTCGATATGGGTAATGCAGAGCTTGTCCGCCAACGGAAGGGCCTCACGATAGACACTGGCACCGCCGATGATGAAGACTTCCTCGTCGTCACGGCATTGCGCAAGGGCAGCTTCGAGCGACGGATAGCGTTCGGCACCCGGGAACTCGATGTCCTGACGGCTGAGCACGATGTTGCGACGGTTGGGCAGGGCACCTTTCGGAAGTGATTCGAAAGTGCGGCGTCCCATAATGATGGTATGGCCGGTTGTGAGCGCCTTGAAGCGTTTCAAATCGTTGGGCAACCAGTACAGCAGCTTGTTTTCAAAGCCTATCGCATAGTTCTTGGCGATGGCTACAATGATGGAAATATGCATAATAGTCAGAGTTTGGGAGCAAAGATAGTGCTTTTTTTAGAAAATCATATAAATAAATCAGATAGCTATGGCAATATTGAAAAAAGACCAGAAGTACAAATGGCAGTTTGAGAACATCGGTGGATGTTCAAGAGTGAAGATAGCAACGGGACAGGACATTGCGCACCTGGACGAGCTGGACACCAAGATGTGGACAGTGCTTTCTTGCCCGGTCAAAGGGCTGGAAATAGACGAGAAGAGTCTGAGATATGTGGACTTGGACGCAGACGGAAAAATCCGTGTGAACGATGTGGTAGGCGTATCCCAATGGGCAACCAAGGTGTTGAAGAACCCCGACCTGCTCTTGCCTGGAAACGATGCAATCGACATTGAGGATATCAATGTGGAGAATGAAGAAGGACAGAAGTTAGCCAAGGCAGCCAAGCAGATATTGGCAAACTTGGGCAAGGAAGAAACCCGCATCTCGTTGGCCGATACGGCTGACATAGCAGCCATCTTTGCCAAGACCCGCTTCAATGGCGACGGTGTCATCACCCCTGCCAGCAGCGATGTGGCCGAAGAAATCAACGCCATTACCGCAGCGGTTGCCAAGACAGGAGGCACGATGGACCGTAGCGGACAGTTAGGTGTAACCGCTCCGCAAATTGAGCAGTTCTATGCCGAGCTCAAGGCTTACTCGGATTGGTGTGCTGCCGAAGTGCCGGCACCGTTCGGCGACAAGACCGATGCCGTGATTGCAGCTTATCAGGCATTGGATGCCAAGATGAAGGACTTCTTCATGCGTAACAAGTTGGCCAAGTTCTCGCCCGACAGTACCGTGGCGCTCGATGTGCAGACTTCGCGCATCGAAGCCATCAGCGCTGAAAACCTCTCGGTGAAGGGCGACGAGATTGCGGCCTATCCGATTGCCCGCATCACCGGCGAGGCAGCGATGGATCTTACCGCTCCTATCAACCCGGCTTGGGCAGGACAGTTCAAGGTGTTGGAAGGCGTGGCCATCCCGGCCGGTCAGAAGACCCTCTCGGAAGAAGAATGGGCAGCTATCGGCGCCCAGTTTGCAGCTTATACCGCTTGGAAGGGCAGCAAGGCCGGTGCATCGGTAGAAGACCTCACCATCGCCACTGTGAACGAGCTGTTGCAGCAGGACAAGAAGCAGGCCTTGCTCGACCTCGTGGCTCAGGATGCATCTTATAAGGAAGAAGCCGACAACATTGAAATGGTGGACAAGTTCCTGCACATTCTCCGTGATTTCTACCGCTTGCTGAAGAACTTCATCACTTTCCACGACTTCTATAATAAGGAAAAGAAGCTGGGCGCCATCTTCCAGAGCGGTACGCTCATCATCGACCAGCGCGCTTGCCGGTTCTGTATGAAGGTGGAAAACATGCCTGCACACAATGCCACGGCAGCTACCAGCGGTTTGTTCCTGGTGTATTGCGACTGTACCACCAAGACCAGTGCGGCCAAGATGCAGATTGTGGCTGCCATAACGGTGGGCGAGATAGGCAACCTGATTGTAGGCAAGAATGCCCTCTACTACGACAATGCCGGTGTGGAATGGGATGCAGTCATCACCAAGGTGGTGGACAATCCTATCAGTGTGGCACAGGCCTTCTGGAGTCCTTACCGCAGAATGTCGGTAGCGGTGGAAAACCTCATCAGCAAGAGTGCAGCCGAAAAGGATTCGAAGATGATGGCCGATGCAACTGCCAAAATCAATGCGGCTCCTACTACGCTTCCTGCTACTCCTGTTCCTGCGGCAGGTGCTGATGCAGCGGCTCCCAAGCCGGCGGCGGCTCCTCCGTTCGACATTGCCAAGTTTGCCGGTATCTTTGCCGCCATCGGTATGGCTGTCGGCATGATTGGTACAGCATTGGCAAGCTTGGCCAAGGGGCTTTGGGCGCTTACCTGGTGGCAGCTGGTGCTTGTTTTCTTGGGATTGATGATGCTCATCTCGGGCCCTGCGATGGTATTGGCATGGTTGAAGTTACGTCGTCGTAACATTGCGCCGCTCTTGAATGCCAACGGCTGGGCTGTGAATGCGGCTTCGAAAATCAGCATCCCGTTCGGCGAAACGCTGACCGATGTAGCCAAGTATCCGAAATTGAAAATGAAAGACCCGTATGCCAAGAAGGGAATGTCCGCTTGGGCAAAGGTATTGGTAACCTTGTTGGTGCTGGCTGTGATTGCAGCTGCGGTGTGGTACTTTAAGTTATATACTTACGTGTTGTAATGATAAAAAGAGGTGGCATCAACGATGTCACCTCTTTTTTTATCATTATACCGCAACCACTCCCTTGATATGTGGGTGTGGGTCATAATCCACCAATTCAAAATCCTCGTACTTGAAGTCGAAGATGTTCTTCACGTCGGGATTAATCTTCATCTTGGGCAATGGACGAGGCTCGCGGGTGAGTTGCAAATCCACCTGTTCCAAATGATTGAGGTACAAGTGCGTGTCGCCGATGGTGTGGACGAAGTCGCCGGCCTTCAAGCCCGTCACCTGAGCCACCATCATCAGCAGGAGCGCATACGAGGCAATGTTGAACGGCACACCTAAGAAGGTATCCGCACTGCGTTGGTACATCTGTAGGCTCAAGCGTCCGTCGGCTACATAGAACTGGAAGAACATGTGGCACGGTGGCAAGTTCATGTTCTCGATGTCGGCCACATTCCAGGCATTCACGATGATGCGGCGTGAGTTGGGGTTGTTCTTGATTTGTTCGATAGCCTCGCTGATTTGGTCGATGTGACCACCTTTATAGTCGGGCCAGGAACGCCACTGATAGCCGTAGATGTGGCCGAGGTCGCCGTTCTCGTCCGCCCATTCATTCCATATTCTCACTCCGTTTTCTTGCAGATACTTCACGTTGGTATCGCCCTTGAGGAACCACAGCAACTCGTGGATGATGGACTTGAGGTGCAGTTTCTTGGTGGTGAGGAGGGGGAATCCGTCCTCTAAGTTGAATCGCATCTGGTGCCCGAACACGCTGATGGTGCCGGTGCCCGTGCGGTCTTCTTTCTTCACGCCTTCGGTCTTGATGCGTTGAAGCAGGTCGAGGTATTGTTTCATATTGTTTTTCGTTTTAATGTGCGAAGATAGGGATTTATTCGATTAAATGATGTACATTTGCTTCGAAAAATGAGAAAAATATGAACCTACCGCAAGCATTCATCGAAAGAACCCGCCAGTTGCTGGGCGAAGAACAATATCCGGCATTCCAGGAGGCATTGGCCACCGAAGTACCCGTCAGCATCCGTCCTAACCGCAAGAAGTGCGACTTGCCCGTGGAGGGAGAGGCCGTACAGTGGGCGCCGTCGGGCGTCTATCTCAAGAGCCGGCCTACCTTTACCTTCGACCCTCTTTTCCATGCCGGATGCTACTACGTGCAGGAAGCCTCGTCGATGTTCGTGGAGAGAGTGCTTCGGGAATATGTCAAGGAGCCGGTGGTGATGCTCGACCTCTGTGCCGCCCCCGGTGGGAAATCGACCCTTTGCCGAAGCGCCCTTCCCGAAGGCAGCTTGCTGGTGGCCAACGAAGTGATGCGCAACCGCTCGCAGATTTTGGCCGAAAACTTGGTGAAGTGGGGAAGCCCCGAAGTCATCGTTACCAACAACGACCCTGCCGACTTCACCGACTTGACGCATCTTTTTGATGTCATCCTTACCGATGTGCCTTGTTCGGGTGAGGGAATGTTCCGCAAAGACCAGGTGGCCGTCGATGAATGGAGCATCGAAAACGTGGACATCTGTTGGCAACGCCAGCGTCGCATCTTGACCGACATCTGGCCGTCCTTGAAGCCGGGCGGTCTCCTTATATATAGCACCTGTACCTTCAATCGTGAAGAAGACGAAGACAATGTGGCGTGGATAGCCCGCGAGCTCGGTGCCGAAGTTTTGCCCGTATCCATCGAAGAAGAGTGGGGCATCACCGGAAATCTTACGGGAGGCGGCTTCCCCGTGTATCGTTTCCTTCCGCACAAGACCAAGGGCGAGGGATTCTTCCTGGCCGTTCTCCGCAAACGCGCTGACGGATGCGATGAAACGCCTTCACGTTTTTTGAAAACGCCTTCGCGAATGGACAAGAAGAAGAAGGGAAAGGATGCCAAGCAACCGCTGTCCGTCCCTCGGGAAGCGAAAGATTGGCTGAAGGAGGCCGATGCTTTCAATCTGACCCTCAATGGAACCTCGGTGGTTGCCTTCCCGAAAGCTCATGCCGAGGTATATGCTTTGCTCGGTCAGCAACTGAAAGTCATCCATGCAGGCATCACTTTGGGCGAGATAAAGGGCAAGGACCTCATTCCGCATCATTCGCTGGCCATGAGTACGGCCTTGGCTTCCGAAGCTTTCCCCCAGGCGGAACTAACCTACGAACAAGCCATCGCCTATCTGAGGAAGGAAGGCCTGGTGTTGGATGCCGACGTCCCCCGTGGCTATGTGCTGCTGACTTATCGGCAAGTGCCTTTGGGTTTCGTGAAGAACATCGGTAACCGTGCGAATAACCTCTATCCGCAAGAGTGGCGCATCCGTAGCGGCTATTTGCCCGAGGAGATTGTCTGTGTGTTTTAGTCGGATTCACCTTTCATTTTCTGTCTTTTTTCGTACCTTTGCCCCCTCAAATGAAAAAAAGAAATTGATATGATAGTTTGCATTGCCGAAAAACCCTCCGTTGCCCGCGACATCGCCCACGTATTGGGCGCCAACTCGTCGCGCGACGGATATATGGAAGGAAACGGATACCAAGTGACTTGGACATTCGGTCATCTCTGTACCCTGAAGGAGCCGCACGACTACACTCCTTCATGGAAAGCATGGAGTC
>JAFQBF010000022.1 GCA_017416735.1 Bacteroidaceae bacterium
CAGGTTTTACCAAACGACAAAATGTTATAACGGACAAACGGAGTGTAGCTATTCCAATTAAACGTAAAATCGCCACTTGTCGAAAATCCGACTTTAAAACCTACCGACCATTTTTCGTTAATTTGATAGCCGACAGCTGGAATGATAATGAAGAACTCATCAGTTACGCCGCCATCACGTTTATAATTTTTCCAAAAATCACTTGCATAGGATAAATTTCCTTCCACAAAGAATCCCTTGTCATCGGATTGGGCTTGCAGATTCCCAGGCATTAGCAATACTAATCCTAACAATAATAAAATAATCCGTTTCATAGTTGTTTAATTTTGGGGTTGAATGTTAATAATATCCTTCCTCTTCCATTGTTTTTTTTGAATGAGTCTAAATCTTCACAGGAAAACAAAGTAAAAGCGCTGTCAGGATATAGAAATTCCTTGTTCAAGTGTGCTCTTACTTCGTTTGCTACATATCTTTCCCATTCTGTTTTTTTCTTTTCTGTACAAGCAGTTAAGAAGGTGAGGAAAACGATATTAATCCAAATCCATTTCATATTTGATGATAGCATAGCCACCTTTGTCTGTTAAAGCATACATTGTTTTATTGTCAGGAGTGACGGTAAGTTTGAAAATGTCTTTATCCAAAGTCAATGTATAACATTCATTGCCATCCCAATCAAAGACTCTAACGATATTACTGCACAAATATCCTGAATTTGGTTGCATGTTGGTTATGTCTCCTTTCCAAATTGCATAAATGTAATCGTCTGTGGCATAATTGCTTATGCAATATCTTTTTGTTTTTGGAGTACATAAACCTTGCATCTGTCCGTCTCCTATTGGCATTAAATAGATGTCGTTGGGATAAGCGGATATTGTAGTTTGAATGGTTGGCTTTCCGTTGCTCAATTTGATGATGTCAATCATATCAGAAAGATGATCGCAGACTGCAATTTTCTTTCTGTCTGGTGAAATGGTTATCATAGGGTCATATAATTGGGCGTTGGCCATTTCTGTCAATTCTGGATTGATGTGCGTTTTGTCTGGGAACTTTTCATAGTGGTGTAATTCCCCGTTGTTTTCTAAAATGATGAAACGGGCTGTATCGGTGAGATTATGGGCGAAGTAACAATCGTTCATTTTATAGGTGCTTCCAAGTACAAAAGGGGAATTCCTGTCGAGATTCCAATGAAGGTCTTCTTGCAATAATGGCTTTTCCTTTAATAAATCGTTGTAGCTGATACTGAATAACTTTTTGTTATCGATGTCATAGGTATAGATACATCTGTTTTTGTCATCCGCATTGAATGAATCTATTCTGCGGAGTTCGGAGGGACCTTTTCCTCTGCGGATGAATGAGTTTATCCTTTCCATGTTGTGAATATTCCATACATCAAAAAGGGTATCTCCTTCAGAATTCCCGGTTATTAACATGTCATCAATAGAGACAATATAAGAAGGCGTCCCAATAAAATTTTCGTCGTTTACTTCTGAAATCAGCACTTTTCCTGTTAATGTAATTTTTTCGGTTGTTTTTTGAGAGTGGCATCCGAAAAGGATAAAACAAAGACTAATTAGATAAAGGTTAGATTTTCTCATATAAATATCAGATTACTTTTTTAGTTTTAATAAACGATAATAGCTTTAAGTTCCTGTCGCAAATTTAGGGAATAAATTAGGAATAGGAGTTAAAACGCAATTTACAAATAATTTACTTGTTGTTGTAAATTGATCGTAAATTGTGCTTTTGGGGTGTGTAAATTGGATGATTAAATTTACAAAGGAATTAATGATGGATCATAAGCCCTTATAAATCAAGGATGAATCTGTCCAACTCTTCAGCCTTGCCTTCTTCCCCGTGCATTTTCTTAAAGAGACGGGTGCGGGCTAACGTGACCGCCGAGCGGCTACGTCTTACTAATGTGGCTATATCGCTGGTAGGGATGGATATTTTGATGAGACAGCAGATGTTCAGCTCCATCGTCGAGATCTTGGGACAATAGGTGTAGAGCTTTTCGGAAAAGTTAGGGTAAGCCTCGTTGATTGCCTTTGCCAGTTCCACCCAATCATTGTCCGTTAGATTGATTCCGCTATCGTGACAGGCGTTGTGGAAACGGAGGTATATGCGGCTTTGCTGTAAGCCTCTTATCCGTAATTCCTGCTCAGTCTTGGCGGCTTCTATCTGCTGGTTGGTAATTTCCAGACTTGCTTTTTGTGCCTGTTTTTGTTGGCGTTCCAATTCATTGATATGGTTGTCTTTCGCAAGCAGTTCTTTTTCCAGTACCTCAATCTTCTTTCGGTTTTCTTCCATTGCCTCTTGGCTTTGGGCATATCGTTTTTCTTCCAGTTCCTTGATTCTTTCAGCTTGTCGGGCAGCCGTTTCCTGCCTTTGCTTGATGTAAAAATAGTATGCCACGGTTATGGCTATACTTATCGTCAAGATGGCCGCCAAGATATATATAAAGAACAGCTTTTGGGCATTCGCTTCTTTCAGACGATAGTTCTTTTGTTCGGTATGTTGATAATTGTATAGGGTGTTCATCTTGGCGATGGCTTCCGTTGCAGTTGTTCGTTTGATGGAGTCGTCCAGTGCGTTGGCTGCATGGTAGTGTTCCATAGCCTTTTGCGGCTTGTTTTGCTTCATCAAAACTTGAAAGAGGTGATGATGGGCATGATATTGTTTGTGTAAATCACCATATTGTAACGCGCGTAAATAATAATACTTCGCAGAGTCTAATTTGTTTTCCTCTTCATAAACGGTTCCAATAATGAGATTGACATTAACGGCCTTGGGGTTATAGTTGAATGCCGTAAGTAACATTTGCTTGCCTTTTTCTTTGTTTATGTGGTGGTAAATAGCGCCAAATTCTCCTAAAACAGTATGATATCTATGATGGTTGCTGTCGGATAATGCTGTTTCACAGCTCTCTTGGTAATAATGCAAGGCACTGTCCATCTGATTTTTTGCATCATACATTCGTGCGATATCTCGCAAGGCATACGATGTCCGGTTCTTCTTGCCTTGCAACAGATATTGCTGAACGGATTGTTTGTTGGCTTCCAGCGATTCGTCATACAGCCCTTGGTGGGCAAAAAGAGTACCCATCTGGTTGTAGGTGCGGGCAAAGAGGTCGCAGGGCGGATAGCCTTCGCCCAACTGGAGCACCTGCTGGAAGGCTTTCAGCGCACGGGGCGCATCGTTCAGATCACGATATGCGCTACCTTGGTAGTAATAGGCCAACATTTGCTTGTCCTTGTCGTCGGTTTCATCATAAAAGGCCACGATGCGGTTGATGAGCGAATCGGATGTAGGCTTCATGTAGAGCTTGTCTTTTGCCTGATGGGTAAGCAGGTGGTAGTACATCCGTGTCTCTTCGGGTTGTGTGCTGATGGAGTCGGCGTATGCCGTGAGCAGCTGCAAAGCACTGTCCGGATGTGTATCCATGCAGCTTTCGGCACGCTGGATGGCTTCCGGATAATCCTTGTACTGTTGGCAAGCAAAGGTGCTGACGGAAAGGATAATAGTCAATATGTGTATGAGTTTCTTCATCTCTTTATTTCTTTGCAAAATTATAGTCATTCGACAAAATATCTCCTACTCCTTCCATTACTTCATGAATCATGTCCAAGGCTTTTTTTCGAAGAATACGGATGCTCTCTCCCACTATTAGCATGTCTTCTATCGTAGGGCGGCCGTTGTTGTTGACCGATGTGGCATGTTCGCCATTGTACCCGTTTGCGCATAGGGTCAAATCGTATGCAGGTGCCAATTCCCATATCCCCTCCCGGCAGATAAAGCTGAAATTCTTGGCATGGTCATCCTTGTTGTCTGTCAGTACATTGAACACCATGCGACGGAACATTTCCTCTACTTGGTCCGGAGCTTGTGTCAGATAGCCTGTCAGATGCAACAAAGTCTTGTAATCCAATGTCGGTTGGTGGATGGAAATACCCAACAAGGCACCTGCGGTAGCTATATGCATCCGTTTCCCGTCTTCTATGTCAAAACGCTTGGTCGCAAAATATTTCCCTTTCAATAATTTGAAGTCAGGCACACGGATACCGCATGCACGGGCTGCTTCATTGTATCGGTATTCCATCAATCCCATATCCTTGGAATCGTAAGTGTGCCGGAATTTGACCAGCCATGAACCTTCTTCATCCTTTAACAGACATTTGGGGCGGCATCCGCCGGAGTTGCCGCTATTGAAGTAAAGCACGTCTTCGTCCTTGTCCGACTTTTCCGACAAGACATCCAATGCCATTTGTTGCAAATCGTCCAATTGGGGAAGGGACTTTTCTTCTCCGATAAATGTTTCAGGCACATAGCACAAAGCACCCATTCCCGAACGGCCAATCATACTCAATCGCTGTACGGGAGTGAGCGAAGCGTCATCTATTCCTTGCTTTTTCAGCAGGCGATGGAGCAGATAACGTCCGTAACCATCGGGAAGGCTGTCTTCGAAGACACCGAAATTCCCCCAAAAGGGTTCTGGCTTTGCCAAAAACAAATCGGACTTTAAAGGGAGCTCCAAAGGAGATATGGAGAATCCTTCTGCCAACCATTCTTTAGTATATTGGAAAGCACAACACCGGTTATCGGGGGTCATAGCCAGTTCCCCAACTTTCCGGTTGTGGTACGTTACGGCAAGCTTATTGACTAATTTCATTGCGACCTCTCTTTCTGTTCTTGTTCCGGTTTATTCTGTCCAGTTCCTCCATGGTGCTGTATTGGGGTTCGGAAAGCAGCTTCTTGATGTCGTTGCTATACCCCAAAGCTTTTGCCAAAGCCACATAAGAGGATAGGGATAACGTATGCTTCTGTTCAAATTTGGCAATTGTAGGTGTGGGTACACCGCTCAATTCGGAAAGGGCTTCACGCGAAAGTCCTTTTTCCAGACGGCGCTGCTGCAGGTTTCTTGCCAATATTGCAAGCAGTTCCTTGGGGGTGTCGATGTCGAATCCGTAAATCAATTGCATATAATAGTATCTGTTAACGGCTTAAATCCTTTTTATTTGATACGATTGTATCTTATGCAAAGATAATGAATTGTTGTGTATAGACCAAATGGATTTTATAAAAGTTCGCTGATTGGTGTGAACATTGATGGTCAAACCCGTAGCATCGGTGACTGGAAGGTTGTGGAAGGATAATCCTTCAATGATTCAGACTATTTGATAATCAATACATTTACGATGACGGAATCCTTCAAGGATCCGTCATCGTAAATGTCCCCACTCCAGAAAGCCTGACTTAAAGAATTGACAGTTGTTCTATGTAATTTTCTGCTTCTTCTTTCATTTGCATAGTTGCAGTAGATTCCACTTTTTAGAAATGTGGCATGAAGTGAAAAATAGGCATAATAGTAATATCGTTGTAATGGTCTTACATCTCATATTTCAAAATGCTATATCCGTTTTCAGATTCATTGATGGCATACAATGTTTTTCCGTCAGGTGTCACCTTTATTTCCTGAACGGGCTTGTCCAATTTTATGATTTTGCACATATTACCTTTCCAATCAAATACTCTGATAGTGGAAGAATGCATTTTTTTCCCTCCTAAGTCTTTATAAGGGATACCTATATGTAAAGCGTATATATTTTTTTCGGTACTGGTGATACTTGCATAGTGCATAATGGTTCTTGGACTAATGGCACTTGCTACCACATGTTCTCCATATTGTATGGCTTCTATGTCATTGGGTAGTTGTTTTCTGATAGATTTGGTTACCAATTGGCCATTTGGAGTTAATTGGGCTATTGTCAAAATATCGGCATAGCTATAAACAAAGGCTGCTTTCTTTCCTTCGGGGGAAACTGTAGCTGTGGGGGTGTACAGTGAACCGTTTGCCCAATCTGACAATCGCTCGTCTGTTGCCTTCTTGTCGGGAAGAGGCTCGTGGAAATCCATGAATGTTCCGTTTGCAGAAAAATGGGCCAGCATACCTCCACTTGAAGAGTTTCCTGCTATAATTTCGTTATTGGCTAACTTGCCCCACCAGTTGTTTAGATATACAGAATCGTTGGGTGCGCACTCATATTTGAAGATTGTTTCAATTTGCGGTTTGTTTGTTATGTTGCTAAAACAATATAGACTATTCTTTCGGACATCAGGTGCATATACGCAATTGTTTTTTCTGTCATATTGCATATGGACGACAAACAAGGCCTCCTTGGGACCCTGTCCTTTGGGTAGGAAGCGGTTGATATAGTTGCCTTTGTAGTCAAATACATCAATGATAGTGTCAAGGTCCAAATTGCTTATTAGGATGTTTTTGTCTGTGAGGCAAATTTCGCTGGGCTTTCTCAGCATAGAGTCGGGGATAAGCTCTTGGGATGCAAGATGCTCAACCTCTAATACCTTATTGTTGTCGTTGCAAGAAAAGAGAGAGAAGAGTACTGTTAAAAGAAATACATATTTTTTCATCATACATTTCATTTTATGGGTGAATATAAATAGGAATTTGCTATCCAAATGATCTTCTTCTGCGAAATTAGGAAATTAGTATGAAACGGAAAGACGAATGCGGTTAACAAATAATTTACTTTTTGCAAAAAGGGTTTCAAAGACGTTGGCAAGATGAATTGTTCTGCTGCCTTCTTGTTTGCTTCCAGCGATTCATCATACAGTCCTTGGTGGGCAAAAAGAGTACCCATTTGGTTGTAGGTGCGGGCAAAGAGGTCGCAAGGCGGGTATCCTTCGCCCAAGTCGAGCACTTGTTGGAAGGCTTTCAGTGCACGGGGTGCATCGTTCAGGTCACGATATACACTGCCTTGGTAGTAATAGGCCAACATCTGCTTGTCCTTGTCGTCGGTTTCATCATAAAAGGTCACGATGCGGTTGATGAGCGAATCGGATTCGGGCTTTATGTAGAGCTTGTCTTTTGCCTGATGGGTAAGCAGGTGGTAATACATCCGTGTCTCTTCGGACTGTATGCCGATGGAGTCGGCATAAGCGGACAGGTAATGTAAAGCACTGTCCGGATGTGTATCCATGCAGTTTTCGGCACGCTGGATGGCTTCCGGATAATCCTGATGTCGGGCGCATCCTGCACAGAAGATGACCCACAGGAGGAGCAGATATGTGAGATGTTTGCCCATACGGGTGCAAAAATAAGGAATTGTTTTGAATAAAAAAAGGTTTTGTTTGCAGGAAAAGACAAACTCTAACCTTTGTATAAGTTAATCATCAGTGTTGAATGGCGGAACAACATCGTTGAACGGAGAAACAACATTGCTGTTTTGTTAAACCGCGACTTGGTTTTAATGATGCGTAAGCTTCTTATGGTGTTTGTATGCAGTGCTTGGGGAGTATGCGGGCGTACGGAAGGAAGAAATGTCATATAGCCTTCTCAAAACGAAGGTCCCTGGTGCTTGAAGGGTGCTGAAGGCAAAATGAAGGCTTGGTTTGTGGTTATGGGTTGATAATCAGTGGGTATGAAGGCTGAAGGGATTTTTTTTATAAATCCGTTTTATGGGTATTTAGGTGGGTTTTAAGGTGCTTAAAGGTTATATAAAAACCCGATGAAATGCACAAAAAACGCCATTTCATCGGGTTTCCGGTTTATATTTCCGGCTATCCGTTATGGATGTACCAAGGTGCCGATGTTTTCACCGCTCATCACCTTCTTCAGGTTGCCCACGGTGTCCATGTCGAACACGATGATGGGGAGCTTGTTTTCCTTGCACATACAGGTAGCGGTGAGGTCCATCACCTTGAGGCCACGGCGGAGGACTTCATCGTAAGTGATGTCGTCGAACTTCGTGGCGGTCGGGTCCTTTTCAGGGTCGGCGGTATAGATGCCGTCCACACGGGTACCCTTCAGCATCACGTCGGCTTCGATTTCGATGCCACGGAGGGAAGAACCGGTGTCGGTGGTGAAGAACGGGTTACCAGTACCGGCAGACATAATCACCACTTCGCCGTTTTCCATAGCTTCGATGGCTTTCCACTTGCTATAGAACTCGCCGATAGGTTCCATACGGACAGCGGTCAATACGCGGGTCTTTACACCGGCTGCACCAAGGGCGCTGCTGAGGCCGAGGCTGTTGATGACGGTAGCCAGCATACCCATCTGGTCGCCCTTCACACGGTCGAAGCCCTTCGATGCACCGCTCAGTCCGCGGAAGATGTTGCCGCCACCGATGACGATACCAATCTGCACACCCATTTCGTGGATTTCCTTGATTTGTTGTGCATACTCGCCCAGACGCTTTTCGTCGATGCCGTATTGCTTTTCACCCATAAGGCTTTCGCCGCTCAGTTTCAGAAGAATTCTTTTAAATCTTGCCATAGTATTTCTTTTATTAATGTTTTTTGCAAAGATAAATAATTTAGGCACGGATTACACGGATTACACGGATTTATTTTACGAACGAATGATTTTTCTTCCCAAATACCCTTGCACGATTCCCCTTAATGACAGATAGGTGATGAAGGCCAGCCAAAGGGCGTGGTTCCCCATTGCCTCCCGGCATCCGAAATAGATGAGGAAGAAGGCGACCGATGCCACGAACATGGCACGAAGCATCAAGCCTGTGGCGGTGGCACCGATGAAGATGCCGTCATAAAGAAAGGCAGCAAAGCCCGCCAAGGGGATGGCCAGCACCCAATAGAAATAGGTGGACGAAGCGGTGATGACACTCTCCTCGTTGGTGAGCAAACTGAGGAAACCTTCGCCTCCGATGCCATAAATCAAGGTGAAAGCCAATGCCAGTGCAATCCCCCAAACGAAGAGCTGGCGAACCATCGTCCGCAAAGCCGGTCGGTTGTCCGCCCCGATGTGCTTGCCCGCCAAGGCTTCGCCGGCGTAGGCAAACCCGTCCATAATATAAGAGAAGAGCGTGAAGAGCTGCATCAGCAGGGTGTTGACCGCCAAGATGACTTCGCCTTGTGCCGCACCGGCCGAGGTGAAGAACACGGTGACCGATACTAAGCAGAGGGTGCGCAGGAAGATGTCGCGGTTCACCTGGAAGAAACGGCGCATCGCTCCCTTGTCCGTCAGCGAGCGCAGTTCGGCATACGGGCGGAGGTGCTTGTAGCGGTGCATCCACAGGCCGATAGCCATCAGCCATCCGGCATATTGTGCCACCAATGTGCCGATGGCCACACCCTCAATCTTCATCTCCAGACCATATACCAGGACAAGGCTCATCAGGATGTTCACGATGTTTTGCGTGATGGCGATGAACATCGGGTAGCGTGAGTTCTGCATACCGATGAACCATCCGCTGAAGCTGTAAAGCCCCAATACGGCGGGTGCTCCCCAGATGCAGATGCGGAAGTAGGTGGCGGCGAGGCGTTCTACCTCGGGAGTCGTTTCGATAAGGGAAAAGGCTGTCCGTTCGATGGGATATTGAAGGACAATCAGTGTGAGGGCTATCAGCATCCCCACCCCGGTGGAGCGTGTCAGCAGGCGCATCATCTCGGCTTCATCGCCCCGGCCGTAGGCTTGCGAGGTCATACCGCCGGTACCCATCCGCAGGAAACCGAATATCCAGTAGATGATGTTGAACAGCATACCGCCCACGGCAATGGCACCGATGTACGAGGCTGCCCCTAAATGTCCCACGATGGTGACATCTATCAACCCTAACAGCGGCACCGTGATGTTCGACACGATGGAGGGAAGGGCTATCTGCAGGATTTCGCGGTTGTGAGTGTTCATAGCACAAAAGTCACTTCTTTGAAGGCATATCGTCGGAGTGCGCCTTGTTCATCTTTCAACACCAAGTGTCCGTCGGGTTCCACCTCCTGATGTTCGGCCAGGAAGTCGCCTTGTGCATCGCGGTAGGGGAACAGTCCCTTGCGCCGGTAGAGGTGCTTGCGATACATAGCGCTGATGGCAAGTTGGCTGATGTTGAAGTTGGCTTCTATCTGCCGGTATCCGCCAATGATGCCGTGTACGACCTTCATCAGCACTTCTTGAAGATTGACTTCAGCGCCGATGATTTGTTTGAGTGATACAGGATTGGGGGCATCCGAATGAAAGGCTTCCTGATTGATGTTCAGCCCGATGCCGATGATGCTTTGTGTGATGTATTTCCCTTCCAGCTCGTTCTCTATCAGGATGCCGCCTATCTTCTTGTCCTTCCAATAGATGTCGTTGGGCCACTTGATGGAGAAGCCGTCGGTGTAGTTGCTTAAAGCTTCGTGGCAAGAGAGGGCCGCCAACATCGAAAGGATGAATTGCTTGTTGGCTTCCAGAGCGGTAGGGTAGAGCACGGTGCTGAAAGTGAGGTTCTTCCCGCTTTCGGATTCCCAACTGTTGCCTCGTTGGCCCTTTCCTTTGGTTTGGCTCTCGGCCATAACGGTGTAGAATTCCTTTGCCTTGCTTTCCCGGCAGAGGTTGGCAAGGTAGTCGTTGGTAGAGGTTGTTTCTTTTACCTTTTCCAGTGCGATGTCTATTTTCTTCGGATAGTTCATAAGTTTCTGTTTCAATCGGTTTTACCACATAGGAGGATAAAAGGCATTGATGATGTGTTCTATCTCCAATGGTTTTTCGATGCCTGTCAGCGAAATGATGTCGAAACGTACCGGCAAGTCGATGCGGAACTTTCGGACATAGGCATCGGCGGAAGACACGATGCGGCGAATCTTGGCCTCGCTGATGCTTTCTTCGGGGGTGCCGTAGATTTGATTGCGGAGTGTCCTGACTTCCACAATAACCAATTCACCCTGATGTTCTGCCACGATGTCCAGTTCCTTCCGGCCCGAACGCCAGTTGCGGTGGCGGATGCGGTAGCCTTGGCCTTCGAGGAAGCGTACCGCTTCGTCTTCTCCATCTTTCCCTAACTCATTGTGTGCTGCCATATTTTTTTATTTTGCACAAAAATACGCATTTTCTGTTTTGAAATTGCAGAAGTAAGATTAAATTTGCACTCGATATGGCAAATACCGTGAAGAAGAGAGACAAAGTACCCTCATCATCCCCCAAACGGAAACAACGGATGGTGTGCCTGATGAGTGAGGAGGAAGTGCGCATTGTGGATGCTTATCTGAAAAAATACAAGATAAGCAACAAGGCTCGTTGGCTTCGTGAGACGGTATTGACTTTCATCCATCAGAAGATGGAGGAAGATTATCCTACCTTGTTCAATGAACACGATATGCGGCGATAGAAGATGGCAGACGATACCTTTTATATGAAGCAAGCCTTGCAGGAGGCCCGAAAGGCGTTCGAGCGGGGAGAAGTGCCTGTGGGTGCAGTCGTGGTATGCCGTGACCGTATCATTGCCCGTTCGCACAACCTGACGGAAGCGTTGAACGACGTGACGGCCCATGCCGAGATGCAGGCCATTACGGCGGCAGCCAATTACTTGGGAGGCAAGTATCTGGCCGAGTGCGCATTGTATGTCACGGTAGAGCCTTGTGTGATGTGTGCCGGTGCCATCGCTTGGGCGCAGATGGGCCGCTTGGTCTTCGGTGCGGCAGACGAGAAAAGGGGGTATCAGCGGTTTGCCCCGAATGCGTTGCATCCGAAGACGGTGGTCGTTCAAGGCCTGATGGCCGATGAATGTGCCGGGCTGATGAAAGACTTTTTCAGGAAAAAACGGTAATTCCTTATTTCACTTCCTCAAACTCCACGTACTCACCTTCGTCATCGGCGAAAATCTTTTTCTTGCCGTTAGGCGAGGCGGAAGCTTGTGTGCCTTGGGAAGAGGAATAATTGTCCCCGGTACTTGAAGAGGAAGTCTTTTCGCCATAATAATTCTTGGGCGCACGTCTTCCCAATCCGAAGATGGAACGGATGAAGCTGCCTAAGATGGCAATGACAAAAAGGACAATGAATAATATGAAAATGAGTATAAATCCTAAAAATCCAAACATAATCTTTTACCTTTTTTTGAATACTACCTACAAAAAGCGTGCCAAAGACATTTTGTCAGGCCTTTTTCTTGGTGAGGAGTGACAGAAGGATGTACCAGAGGATGATGGCGGCAAAACCGCTGATGCGGAAGATGGCCAACAACGGGATACATACCAACAAGAAGATGTAGCTTACTTTATTGGCACTCCAAGCCAAGCTCTTGAACTTCAGCGAGAACATCGGAAGTTCGGCTATCAGCAGATAAGACATCAGGAGAACCAATGCCAACAGATATGCGGCATTGAAGGCGTCCGAAGTCAGGAAGGAATGTCCGCCTACCACTAATGAACCCCAGAAAAGGGCATTGGCCGGTGTGGGCAATCCGATGAATGAAGTGCTTTGACGGGGGTCGATGTTGAATTTTCCCAAGCGCAAGGCCGAGAATGCGGCAATAATGAATGCGGTGTAAGGGAAATAATCGGCTACCGGCAGAAGGAACTCCGGATAATGTACTTCCTTAAATAAGGAGAACACGATGGCCGAAGGCGCAAAGCCAAAGGTGATGTCGTCGGCCAATGAATCCAGCTCTTTACCCAAAGGACCGGAGACGCCCAATAGGCGGGCCAACATTCCATCGAAGAAGTCGAAAACGGCTCCTAAAATGATGAAAAGGATGGCTGCTTCGTAGTTGGATTGGAAAGCCATAACCGATGCGGCGCAACCCGAAAGCAGGTTGCAGCAAGTTACGGTATTGGGGATATGGCGTGTGATGCAGTTTGCCATAATGTCATTCTTATTTAAGTTTGGCGATGATTGTTTCGTTACCGGTAGTCTTCTGTCCTAATTTGACGCAAGGCTCAGTGCCGAGTGGCAGATAAACATCTACACGGGAACCGAACTTGATGAAGCCCATATGTTCATCGATGTAGCATTCTTCGCCTTCTTGTGCGTAAGTCACGATGCGCCGGGCAACGGCTCCTGCTATCTGACGAGCCATAACGGTGTGCCCTTCAGGTGTTTCGATGACTACGGTAGAACGTTCGTTCTCGGTACTTGCCTTCGGAAGCCAAGCTTTCATAAACTTGCCGTTTTGGTGGCTGACGTGTTTCACGACACCATCTACCGGATACCAATTGGCGTGTACATTGGTGATGTTCATAAAAATGGAAATCATCAGTTTGCGTTCGTGGAAATATTCCTGTTCGTCCACTTCTTGCACCACTACAATCTTTCCGTCGGCAGGTGCAACCACAATTTTCTCGGAGTCTTGCTCAAATCGGCGGATGGGGCAACGGAAGAAGTTGACCATCAATAAATATAATGTCACGCTGATGGCTGCAACGATGTAGCACAGAAGCTTGATGTCGCAGGCCCAGTACAGTAATCCGTTGATTGCAAGGAGCAGAATGGCGCTGACAATCAGAATCTCTGTTCCCTCTCTATGTAGTCTTTGTTTCCTTAGATTCTTTATCTTTTGAAATCGGCTCATAATAATAGATAGTCATTATACGTTGCAAAAATAGACTTAATTTAAAAAATATCCAAATAAATAACGTTGTTTATGCAATATGTCTTTCTTTTTTGTCAAACGAATAGGAAAGTTGGAAAGATTTTTGCAGGTTTTCGGAAACGGATGTATCTTTATCGGGATTTTCAGAAAACAGAAGTATATGCAGGATTTTGTCCATTTACACGTTCATACCCAATACTCCATTCTGGACGGACAGGCTTCTATTCCACGGTTGGTGGACAAGGCCATTGCCGACGGGATGAAGGGGATTGCCGTGACCGATCATGGCGATATGTTCGGCATCAAGGAGTTCTTCAACTATGTGAACAAGAAGAACGGCAAGACGAACGGTGAAATCAAGGATTTGAAGAAGAGGATAGCCGGATTGGAGAAAGGCAAGATAGAATGCGAGAATCCGGAAGAGGAATTGGCGAAGGCGAAAGAAGAATTGGCGAAGGCAAAAGCGAAGCTCTTCAAGCCGATTATCGGATGCGAAATGTATGTGGCCCGTCGGCGCCTATATAATAAGGAAGGGAAGCCCGACCAGAGCGGTTATCACCTGGTGGTGCTGGCCAAGAATGAGAAGGGCTATCACAACCTTATCAAGTTGGTGTCGAAGGCCTGGACGGAGGGTTACTATATGCGTCCCCGTACCGACCGCGTGGAGCTGGAAAAGTATCACGAGGGGTTGATAGTCTGTACGGCTTGTGTGGCGGGCGAAGTGCCTCGTAAGATTATACAAGGAAAGTTGGATGAGGCTGAAGAAGCCATCCAATGGTACAAGCGGGTGTTCGGCGATGACTTTTATCTGGAGCTGCAGCGCCATAAAGCCACCGTGGCACGGGCCAATCACGAAGCGTACGACTTGCAGCAGATTGCCAATGCCAAACTGATAGAATACTCCAAGCAGTATGGCGTGAAGTTGGTGTGTACCAACGACGTACACTTTGTGGATGAGGAAAATGCCGAGGCGCACGACCGCCTGATTTGTTTGAGTACGGGAAAGGATTTGGACGACCCGAAGCGAATGCTTTATTCCAAGCAGGAGTGGATGAAGACCAAAGCGGAGATGAACGAACTCTTTGCCGATGTGCCCGAAGCCTTGGCGAATACGGCCGACATCTGCGACCAAGTGGAGTTTTACAGCATCGACCACGCACCGATTATGCCGAACTTCGAGATTCCCGAGGATTTCGGCACCGAAGAAGGCTATCGACAGAAATATACCGAACAGGACTTGTTCAATGAGTTCACTCGGGACGAGAACGGTAACGTGGTGTTGAGTGAAGATGATGCCCACGCCAAGATAGAGAAGTTGGGCGGGTATGACAAGCTGTACCGCATCAAACTGGAGGCCGATTACTTGAAGAAATTGGCGTTGGAAGGGGCCCGTAAGCGCTATGGTGAAGTGTTGGATGAAGAAACCAGCGAGCGTATCAAGTTTGAACTTCACATTATGAAGACAATGGGTTTCCCGGGCTACTTCCTCATTGTGCAGGACTTCATCCGTGCGGCCCGTGAGGAACTGGACGTGTCGGTAGGGCCGGGACGTGGTTCGGCGGCAGGTTCGGCGGTGGCCTATTGCTTGGGTATCACACAGATTGACCCGATTGCATACGACTTGCTGTTCGAACGTTTCTTGAATCCCGACCGTATTTCCTTGCCGGATATTGATGTCGATTTCGATGACGATGGTCGAGGAAGAGTCTTGAATTGGGTAACGGATAAGTATGGTAAGGAAAAGGTGGCGCACATCATTACATACGGTACGATGGCGACCAAATTGGCCATCAAAGACGTGGCTCGTGTCCAAAAATTGCCATTGTCGGATTCCGACCGTTTGTGCAAGGCCATTCCAGACCGTTTGCCCAGCGGCAAGAAAATGAATTTGACGAATGCTATCGCTGATGTTCCCGAATTGCAGGAAGCGGAAGTATCGCCCAATGAAATATTGCGCGATACCATTCGCTATGCAAAGATGTTGGAAGGAAATGTCCGCAACACCGGTGTACACGCCTGTGGTACCATCATTTGTCGGGATGACATCACCGACTGGGTGCCTGTAAGTACGGCAGACGACAAGGAAACCGGCGAGAAAATGCTGGTGACACAATACGAAGGGTCGGTGATTGAAGATACCGGTCTTATCAAGATGGACTTCTTGGGACTGAAGACATTGTCTATCATCAAGGAGGCCGTGGAAAACATCAGGCATAGTAAAGGAATCGTCTTGAATATTGACGAAGTCGATATAAAGGACGAATTGACATACGCGCTCTATTGTGAAGGACGAACCATCGGTACCTTCCAGTTTGAATCGCCGGGTATGCAGAAATACTTGCGCGAATTGGAGCCGAGCACGTTCGAAGACCTGATTGCGATGAATGCGCTATACCGTCCGGGGCCGATGGATTACATCCCCGATTTCATCGACCGTAAACAAGGACGCAAGCCCATTGAGTACGATATTCCTATTATGGAGAAATACCTGAAAGATACGTATGGCATTACGGTGTATCAGGAACAGGTGATGTTGCTCTCGCGCTTGTTGGCCGACTTTACCCGTGGCGAATCGGATGGTCTGCGTAAGGCGATGGGTAAGAAGCTGAGGGATAAACTGGACCAGATGCGCCCGAAGTTTATTTCTGGCGGACAGAAGAATGGACACGACCCGAAGGTGCTCGAGAAGATTTGGGCCGACTGGGAAAAGTTCGCTTCGTATGCATTCAATAAGTCGCACGCCACTTGTTATTCGTGGGTAGCTTATCAGACGGCTTATCTGAAAGCCAACTATCCGGCGGAATATATGGCCGCCACGATGAGCCGTAATATTTCGAACATTACGGAAATCACGAAATTGATGGACGAAAGCAAGGCTACGGGCATCAGTACGCTGGGGCCGGACATCAATGAAAGTTTGTTGAAATTCTCGGTGAATCGGAAAGGCGACATCCGTTTCGGCTTGGGAGCCATCAAGGGGGTTGGTGAAAGTGCAGTTCTAAGTATCTTGGAAGAACGGAGAAAGAATGGTGAATACAAGAATATCTTTGATTTTGTGCAGCGCGTAAACCTTTCTTCGTGCAACCGGAAGAACATTGAAAACTTGGCATTGGCCGGTGCGTTCGACAGCTTTTCGGGCATCAAGCGTGAAGACTTCTTTATGCCGAACGCAAAGGGTGAAACCTTTACGGAGGTTCTGGTGCGTTATGGCAACAAGTATCAGTTGGACAAGGCAGAAGCGGCAAATTCGTTGTTCGGAGGTGACAATATGGTGGAAGTGGCCACACCGGAAATCATTTCGGCTCCCGAATGGGGAGACCTGGACAGATTGAACAAAGAACGTGAATTGGTAGGCATTTACCTGTCCGCACATCCGTTGGACGAGTATCAGGTGATTCTGGAAAATGTCTGCAATGTACGGATGGAGGAACTGACCAACCTGACGCCTTTGCAGAACCGTGACTTGGTACTTGGTGGAATTGTTACGGGGGTCCGTGAAGGATATACCAAGACTGGCAAGCCGTATGGCATTGCTAAGGTGGAAGACTACTCGGGCTCGGCGGAGTTTGCTTTCTTCGGCAATGATTGGATAGAAAAGAAGAATTTCTTCTCGCCCGGTATGTTCCTTTATATGAAGGGAAAATGCCAACCCAAGCAATGGCGTCAGGATGAATACGAGGTGAAAATCAATACGATTGAATTACTGCCTGATGTGAAGGAAAAGGTCATCGAGAAACTGACGATATTTGCACCGCTTTCTGAGATAAACGACGAATTCATCGAGGAATTCTCGACCTTGGCAAAGGCAAATCCGGGAAATGTGACGTTGAATTTCCATTTGCGTGACGAAGAAGGACAGCAGGTAAGCCTGACTGCAAAAGGGGTGAAGATTAGTGTGCAAAAAGATATTATTGCATATTTAAAGTCCCAAACGGCATTGTCGTATAAAATTAATTAGTATATTTGTGCGGAAAACAAAAGTATAAACTTAAATAAAGACAATAGAATTATGGCATTAGAAATTAAAGATGGCAATTTTGAAGAATTGCTGGCATCAGGCAAACCTATGGTAGTTGACTTTTGGGCAACGTGGTGTGGACCTTGCAAGAAGATTGCTCCGGATGTAGAAGCTTTGGCTGAACAATATAAGGACCAAGTTATTATCGGTAAGTGTGATGTGGACGATAATGACGAGTTGACAGGCCGCTTCGGTGTTCGCAACATCCCTACAGTTCTTTTCATCAAGAATGGTGAAGTGCAGGACAAGACCGTGGGTGCCGTGACAAAGGCTCAGTTGGAAGAAAAGGTTAAGGCATTGCTCTAATAGATTTAAGGAAAACTATGGAAGAAGATTTCTTGTTGGATGCTGAAGACGATGCCAGAGCGGTAGCGTTCATTCAGAGCTATCTTCCACAGGACTTGAAGGACAAGTTCACGGAAGATGATTTGTACTACATCCTCGACTTGATTGCTGAATACTACACTTCCAGCGAATGTCTGGATGCCGAACCCGATGAAGAAGGTTACATTAACATCGATTTGGACGAAGTTGTGGACTATGTAGTGAAGCAAGCTGCCAAGGAAGGTGAAATGGGACCGTACGCTCCCGAAGATGTCTTCTTTGTGGTGCAGGGCGAAATGGAATATGGAGACTCTTTGGAAGAGTAAAGATAAGAGAAAAGGATGCCATTCGGCATCCTTTTCTTATATGGCTTTCTGTACTTCCATAAAGAAATAGATGGCGGTTACAATCATCAGCAATCCAAGAAGCGCATAGAACAGACGCGCACGTTTACGTCCCACGTTGCTGACAATGTATCGGGTATTTTGGGATTTGAAGAACCAATCCCAATTAAATGCGGATGCCAAGATGGCAAGCAAGCCTACCACCGCAAAAATTCCTTGTATGAAGTAATGCATTCCCATCGGGTTAGTCCATACTTTCCAAACGGACACTGCGAGTGCCGTCTTCTGCTTCTTCGATCATCACTTTTACAGCATCACCCGGAAGGACTTCTTCTACTAACTCCGGCCATTCGATAAAGCAAAGGGCGCCGCTGTAGAAATAGTCTTCATATCCCATATCATATACTTCGTCCAGTTTCTTGATGCGGTAGAAATCGAAGTGATAAATCAGTTCGCCTGTCTCGTCCGAACGATATTCATTCACGATGGCAAAGGTGGGGGAATTGATGACATCGGTCACACCTAATTCTTCGCAGATGGCCTTGATGAAAGTGGTTTTTCCGGCTCCCATTTTTCCGTAAAAGGCGAATACGGTATTGTCTTCCATAGCCGCAATGAACTGTTTCGCGGCTTCGTGGATGCTATCTAATGAGTTAATTTTAATTTCCATAATAAATGATTAATGTGTACGGATGCAAAGATAAATGCTTTTTCCCACTTTGCAAAGCGCATAGACCAGAATCGAGAAAAAGATGATGGCAGCCCCCGACGGAACCTGCATCTGATAGGACAGGAGCAGGCCTCCCAAGCATCCCAGGTAGCCGATGCCGATGGATAGCCAGATGATTCGCTTGAAACTGTGGGTGAAGAGGTTGGCGGTCATCTGCGGAAGGGTGAGCAACGAAATGACCAGCACAATCCCTATCATCCGGAGACATGCCACGATGGTGAGGGCTATGAAAAACATCAGCACGTATTCGAAAAACGCCACGGGGATTCGTTGCGAACGTGCATACTCTCTGTCGAAAGCGATATAGATGATTGGATTCAGGAAGCAGGCAAAAAAAACAATGAGCAATACGGACAATCCTATCAGCATCCAGATATCATCCATCGTGATGGTCAGGATGTTCCCGAATAGAAAGGCTGACAAATCTGGAGCAAAGCCTGGCGACAAGAAACTGAAAATGATTCCGATGGCCATCCCGAAAGTCCAGAATACGGCAATGGCGGAGTCTTCGCGCATATCTTTCCGCTTGCTGAGCCATTCGACTCCAAATGCCGAAAGTACCGCAAAGATAGCTGCCGAAAGGATAGGAGAGATGCCTGTATATAGTCCGATGCCGATACCTCCGAACGAAGCATGCGTAATCCCTCCGCTGATGAAGACCAATCGGCGGGTGACGATGTACGTGCCGATGATGCCGCAAGCGATGCTGGCAAACAAACTACCCAACAAAGCATGTTGGAAGAAGGTGTAATTGAATAGTTCAAGCATATATTAATGGATGATTCTTCTTTCTCCAATAATCAGGAAAAGTTCATCTTTCAGCTCATCGGGCAATTCGATGAAACGGAGCTGGAGACTTCGGCACCAGCCAGCCACTTCATCGTCCTTGCAAGTGAGCATCACTTCGCGGAACTCTTCCACTTCTTCATCGGTATATTCATCCGAAGCCCGTCCGCGGAAACGGTCAAGCTCCTCGTCGTTGTAATATTCCACGCCCTTGCTGACGGCCGCCAGAAGACTGTCCTTTTCGCAGGTCTCGTGTTGGCCACAACACTCCTCGTCCACTTCCACAACGGGTGGAATCTCTTCCAACTCACCACGCTCTATCTTTTGGTTGATGCGGTAATAATACCACTTGCCGATGAGCATGGCCACGACGGTCAATACAATCAAGCTAACAATCAGTATCCACATATTGTTTTACTCCTCTTCTTTGATGGTGAATCCTGCCGCTTTAAGGTCTTCCCAATAACGTGGGTAGGATTTGGTGACTACGTTGGGGTTGTTGATGCAGATGTCCGGGAGTACTAAACAAGCCGGTGCGAATGCCATAGCCATACGGTGGTCTTCGTAAGTATCGATGGCTTCATGACTTCTTTCGCATCGCTCGCCATCCCAATAGAGGATAGAGCCTTCGGCCTCGTGAAGGACATACCCCAACTTCCGCATTTCCTTGATAAGGGCAGCTATCCGGTCGGTCTCCTTTATCTTCAGACTTTGCAAGCCGCTGAAGCGGAAACGGACATTTCGCAAGGCGCAAGTCACAACGAAAGTTTGTACCAAATCTGGCTGGTTGGTGAAGTTATGGGTCATATGTTCGGCAACGAGGTCAGACTTACGAGGTTTTTGGACTATGATGTCCTTTTCGTTGTATTTGGTCATTGCATCCAGTATGAAGAAATAATCCGCTCCTTTCGAATCACCTTGATGACTTTTGGAAAATAAACCGGGAAGGGTAACAGTGGCATCTTCCGATAGGGATACAATCTCATACCAATAAGAGGCTGCGCTCCAGTCGCTTTCTATTAAATAAGGTATAGGTGAATAGGGTTGAGGCTCTACTTGAATTTCGTGCTCGTTCAGCCATCCTGCCTTGGCTCCAAAATCTTTCATCAGTTGGAGAGTCAGGTCGATGTATGGTCGGGAGATGATGTCACCGGTCAAAGTAATATTCAATCCGTTTTCCAGCGAAGGGCCTATCATTAACAAGGCAGAAATGTATTGGGAACTGATATTGCCCGGAAGGGTGATGTGGCTCTTGGTGAGTGTCGTACCTTGGATGCGCAAGGGAGGGAATCCTTCATTGGCTACATAGTCGATGTTGGCTCCCAACTCGCGAAGGGCATCGACCAACACTTTGATGGGACGTTGTTGCATCCGTTCGGTGCCGGTAATGATTCGGTCTCCCGGAGTGACGGAGAAATAGGCGGTAAGGAATCGCATGGCGGTACCTGCGGCCATAATGTCGATGGTTTCACCCGATTGGGCTTGGAGGGCACGAACCATCACTTGAGTATCATCGCAATCCGACAAGTTTTTCAGTTGGTGCTCCCCTTTACTCAATGCATTGATGATGAGTGCCCGGTTGCTGATGCTTTTTGAAGCCGGCAACTGGATGGTAGCATTGATTCGTTCGGGAGGTGTTATTCTAATTTTCATCTTTCTGTTTTTTATAGAGGTGCAAAAATAGTGTATTTCGGGGAGTTGAGCAAATATTATTCAAACTCCAATTCCAACTGCCTCCACACAGTGTGCTCTTCCTCGTGTTCTTCCTTAGGGTTGGAGACGGCCAAACCTATCAAGCGGATGGGGCGGATGGTGTAATCCACTTCCTTTAATAATTGCTTGGCTAATGGAAGGATATCTGCCATTTGGTACAATTCTTTTTCTTGTGTCAGGCTTCGGGTGATTTGCTTGAAATCATAGAACTTGATTTTCAATGTAAGGGTATTCCCGCGGAAATCGTTCCTTTTCAGTCTTTCTACCAATTCGGTGGCTACGTGGTACAATTCGATGATGACCGAGGAAGAAGCGGTGATATCCTTTTCCAACGTATGCTCGCATCCTACGGACTTGCGTACTCGTTCGGATTCTACCGGACGAAGGTCGATGCCTCGGGCAAAATCGTAGTAGATGTTTCCGGCCTTTCCGAACAATCGGGTCAGCATTTCGAGGGTACATTGTTGCAAATCCTTTCCTTTATGAATTCCCAAGGAGTGCATTTTCAGGGCGGTAACTTTCCCTACCCCCCAAAAGGCTTCGATGGGAAGACCGGCAATGAATTCCAGTGCCTGGTCGGGGTGAATGGTACAAAGTCCGTCAGGCTTACGATAATCCGACGCGATTTTGGCCAGGAACTTGTTGTACGATATACCGGCTGAGGCCACTAAGTCCAATTCCTTCCGGATGCGTAGCTTGATTTCCTTGGCGATATCAACGGCCAATGCAATACCTTTTTTATTATAGGTGACGTCCAGAAAGGCTTCATCGAGGGACAAAGGTTCAATCACATCGGTATAATCATGGAAAATAGTGTGAATCTGTGCCGAAACCTCTTTATATACACTCATCCGCCCGGGAACAAAAACAAGTTGGGGACAAAGTTGTTTAGCTTTCATAGATGACATCGCGGAACGTACACCATACCGACGTGCTTCATAACTGGCGGCCGATACAACGCCCCGTTGTTCGGCGTGCCCCACAGCGATGGGCTTGCCTCGTAGCTCGGGATGGTCTCTTTGCTCTACCGAGGCATAAAAGGCATCCATATCGATATGTATGATTTTCCGTTCGTCCATAACGATGCAAAGATAGCGATTCTGAGTTAAAATCCATCGCTTCTTGAACCGAAACCATTGATTCTTGTTATTATCAGAAAACGCATATTAAACATTAACTAAATTGAGACAAGTATGAAAAAAACGATTCTTTTGTCGGTGTTTGCCGTAGGCGCATTGACGATAAACGCGCAAACTACGGTTGTAGAAGGCGGCGGTTTTTGGGATAATTGGTCGATGGGCATCCAAGGGGGTGCTACCATGAAGACGCAGAAGTCGGGATTCTTCAAGAGTGCCCGTCCTGCATTCGGCTTGACCATCGGCAAGCAATGGACACCCATTTTGGGCACCGATATTCAAGGAATGGGATATGTGAACACGACTAACAGCAATACGATGATTGATGCTACGGACGTGAGTTTGATTGGGCGTATGAACCTGATGAACCTTTTCGGTTCTTACGAAGGAATGCCCCGTCCTTTTGAGATTGAAACCGTAACGGGGCTTGGTTGGCTTCATCATTATGCACCGGGTAGCGATGATACGAATGACCTTTCCGCCCGCGTAGGTTTGAACTTCAACTTTAACCTCGGTGACGATGCCGCCTGGACATTCGGCATCAAGCCTGCGATGGTATTCAATCTGACGGGCGATTATCCGACCCGTAAGTTGGGATTTAACCGCAAGCATGCCAATGTAGAAATCCTGATGGGCTTTACTTATCACTTTGCCGATGCCGACGGTAACCGTCATTTCCAGTTGGTGAATGCCGTTGACCCAATGGCCGTAGCTGCTATGAACGAGGAAATCAATGACCTTCGTGCTGTGGTGGCAGCCAAGGATGTGGAATTGGTGGGATTGGCGGATGAACTTCTGTTGGTGCAGAACCAGCTTAATGAAGCCCGCTCGAAACAGGCAATGGCCAATGGCGATACCATCAACTTGGTGGAAAGTGTGGTAGCTTTCCGCTTCAACCAGTCGGATGTGGAAAGTTCCCAGATGCCGAGCATCGAGCATGTGGCCAAATACTTGAAGGACAACCCGAATGTGAACGTGACCGTTAACGGATATGCGTCACCGGAAGGCACGGAAGAATACAACCTGAAGCTTTCCCAGCGTCGTGCCGATGCCGTGAAGAAGATTTTGGTGGACAAGTATGGCATTGCTGCCAGCCGCATCAACACGATTGGTCACGGGGTGGGTGATATCTTCTCCGAGCCGGCATGGAATCGCGTAGGAATCTGTACGATAGACGAAACGAACTAACTCTCTTTATTCCTTTTTAATCGTGTTCCCCACATGGATTTTATTCCTTGTGGGGAATGTATTTGTATGTGGGTAAGATTGCTTGTGTGAATTTCTTTTAACAAAAGTAAGGGAAAAGGTAAGAAATATGGAAATTTCTATCTATTTTTGCAGCCTTGATGTATAAAATAAAAGAAAATAGTTATGAAAAAAGGAAAATTGACCCTTGCTTTGCTCCTTTCCTTTGTTGCCGTTCGTTTGATGGGACAGGAGTACACAGGACCTTTCAATCACAGCTTGATGAGTGAAAAGTTCTATGATTTGATTGTGGGAGAATCATCGGGAGAAAGAGCCTATTATCACATCCTCGATATAGCCCCGTATGAACGTGACCGTAAGAGTGAAGACTACAAAGGCTTGTTTATGGAGTCTAAATATGTGGTCGATAAGTTGAAGAGTTATGGATTTGCCGATGCTACTACCGAACAGTTGGGCAAGACCAAGACTTGGGATGGCGTGAGTGCTGTGCTTTGGGAAGTGTCGCCCAACATTTCGAAGTTGGCCGACTATCGTGATTTGGCTGCTATCCTCGGACAAGGTAGCAAGAGTGCACACGTAACCGCCGAGTTGGCTTGGGTGGGCCGTGGAACGCAAACCGAAATCAATGCCGTTGACTTGAAGGGCAAGATTGCCGTAACGGAAGCCTCTGCCGGTCGTGTACACGATTTGGCTGTGAAGGCAGGTGCAGTAGGTATCATTACTTATTATTCACCTCGTCCGTTGGTGGATCCGATCCAGATTCCTAACAGTGGTATCCGTGGTGGTAACAATGCCACTTTCTGTATCAACTTGACTCCACGCGATGGTTATGCCTTGCGTGACCGTCTGCTCAGAGGTGAGAAAATAACCGTGAAGGCCGACATCGAAACCACTACCGAAGAAACAGAAATCGAAGTGCCTACTTGCCTTATCAAAGGTTCGGATGCCAATGCGGAGGAAATCATCCTTTGCGCTCACCTTTTCGAAGGCTATGTAAAACTCGGTGCCAACGACAATATCTCAGGTTCGGCAGCTCTCATTGAAGTGGCACGTACATTGAACGATCTTATTGAAAGCGATATGTTGCCTCGTCCGAAACGTAGCATCCGTTTTATTTGGATTCCTGAATTCCAAGGCACTATCCCTTGGGCTGTCAAGCATAAGGACATCTTGAAGAATACATTGTGCAACATCAATCTCGACATGGTGGGCTTGTGGTTGAGCAAGAGCCAATCCATGTATTGCCTGCATCGCACTACTATGGGTAACCCTCACTATTTGAACGATGTAGCCGAAAGCTTCTATCATTATATGGGAGCTACCAACAAGTCGTTCGTGGCTACAGGTATGGGTCGTCCCGATGCTTTGAAGCCTGTGTTCAGTGTGACCGGCTCTCGCGATCCGTTCTATTATTCCATCAATGCCCATTATGGTGCTTCCGACCATGAAGTGTTCAACGATTGGGGTGTACAAGTACCGGGTGTCATAATGATTACTTGGCCGGATAACTATTACCATACATCGGGTGACCGTCCTGAAATCTGCGATCCTACTCAGTTGCATCGTGCCATTGTTTTGGCTGCTGTTTCGGCCTATACCATTGCCGAGGCTGGCGAGGAAGGAGCTATCCGAATTGCTTCGGAAGTAGCAGCAAACGCTTCCAAGCGACTGGCCATCAAGATGCGATATGACTTGGCTCAAATCAATGCGGCTACGGCAGAAAACTTGTCGGCCTTGTATCGTACAGCTCGCTTCAATCAAGATGCATACCTCAACAACGAAGTAGCGACCTTGGCTACAGTGATGGAGTTGGCTCCTGCTTCTGCATCCTTGAAGTCGTATGTGGCTGCTTTGCAAGGTAATGTCAAGGCATCTTGGGCTGCAAATTGCAAGAGCATCGATGCTGCAGTGAAGGCTAAGGCTGCATCATTGGGCATCGCTCCACTCAAGGGCATCGTCCTTTCGGCAGAAGAAAAAGCAGCTTCGAAAGTTTATCCTCGTACAGCTGCCAAGGTGAAGGAAACCGGTTATGGCGTGCTTCGTACCGTGCCGGCTGAGGTGATGGCGAAGTATGGTTTCAACAAGCGTGGTGCCGTGAACCATGGAGCTGAAATCGCCAAGTTGACGGTAGGAGGTACAAACAGCATCCTCGACATCAAGAAGATGCTCGATGCCCAGTTCCCGAATCCGGACAGCCTTGAAACCATTACCAACTATCTGAATATGCTGAAAGAAGCTGGTTTGGTAGAGTTCTAAAGAACATTGACAGATTATAAAGTGCATACCGTCTGGGGTGAACCATTCCTCCGGACGGTATGTTTTTTTGTTTTTCCTTGCACAAGTGCCAGAAATGACTACTTTTGTATCGAGAAATACCTTTAAATATAAAGATGATGGAAGCAAAGAAAGGAAATATCGTTTATTTGGGGGCAGCCTTTGTTTTGGGAATGCTGATTCTGGGAGGCTCGCTTGTCCTGATGGTGAACAATTTGAAGTCGTACGACCGTTGCGTGACGGTAAAAGGACTTTGTGAAAAGGAAGTGATGGCAGACAAGGTGATTTGGCCCATCGTTTATAAACAGGCCGGAAACAATTTGGGCGAACTTTACAATCGGGTAAAGGAGATGAATGGCGTCATCGTCAGTTTCCTGAAAGATGCGGGAGTGTCTGACGGCGAAATCACGACCAATGCCCCTTCCATCCTCGATACCCAAACCAACTTGTACGGCGAACGGAAGGAGTATCGTTACATCGTTACGGCCGGAGTGACGGTTTGTAGCGAACAGGTGCCTCTGATTGTGAAATTGCAGACGGAGCAGGCCAAGCTTTACGAAAAAGGTATTCCCGTTGGAATGGGCGAAAACTGGTCGTATCCCACCGTCTATTCATTCACGGGCCTGAACGACATCAAACCGACTATGATTGAGGAAGCTACCATCAACGCCCGTCAGGCAGCCGAGAAGTTTGCCAAGGATTCCAATAGCAAGTTGGGGAAAATCAAGAATGCTACCCAAGGTCAGTTTTCGGTATCCGATCGGGACAGCAATACGCCATACATCAAGAATGTGCGTGTTGTGACCAATGTGGTATATTATTTGAAGGATTGACGGTTGCTCATGCTCTGACACAAGTTTACTTTCTCAAACTCATGTCACTCATTGCACGGGTTTCGTAAATTATTGAATATCAACGTTTCTCCGTGTAATGTGCTTGTTTTTCTCATGTCACTGATGTCACTCGATTCAAAAGTGACATCAGTGATATGCTATTTTCCTTGTCATTGCACAAGGAAGAACTGATAATCAATGGATTGCAATACTCGTGCAATGAGTGACATGAGTTTTCGAACATTGAAAAATTTCGCCTTCACAAAAAATAAATATGTGCCGGCGAATTTTTATTTCGCCTTCGCAAAAGTGGTAATTAGGATAAATTGTAGGTTGACAGAATCTTTTTTCTATGTTTCAACTTACCATTTATAGCTTTCCAATTATTTAAAAAAACTATCAATTAAAACAAAAAGCATCGACAATCATCAGATTATCAATGCTTTTCTTTGTGTCGGGATGACTGGATTCGAACCAGCGACCTCGCGCCCCCCAGACGTGTACTCTAACCGGACTGAGCTACATCCCGAACTTTGCGAGTGCAAAAGTACTCGCTTATTTTGAATTTTGCAAATGTTTTCTCATCTTTTTATCAACATCCCATCGTTTCGCGGTAGAAATCAAGCATCTCGAAGATTTCTTCCTGGTTGGCGGATTGGTTGATGCGGATGTCGCCTATCTCGCCCATCAGCGTAAAGTTGATAATGCCTGCATTGTTCTTCTTGTCGTGCGTCATGAACTGGTAAAGCCGGTCGTATTGCTTGCAATCGAAGGTAAATATGCCGTAATGGTCTTTGATGAATTGCACGGTTTGGCGGAGCTTGTCCTTGGGGAATCCGGTACGGAGGTGTGAGAAGTACAGTTCACAAACAATGCCCCAAGCTACGGCATAACCATGAAAGACGGGGCGGTTTGTTTCCAACGCTAAGCTCTCGAAGGCATGTCCTGCGGTGTGACCTAAGTTCAGCGCTTTACGGATGCCTTTCTCGAACGGGTCCTCTGCCACGATGCCTTCCTTGATTTGAACAGATTTGGCTACCAATGCCTGCAAAGCTTTATAGTCGATGTTCGTCATGTTGAAATTCAGTAGTTCAGCCCAATGTCCGGTAGTGCTGATGATGCCGTGTTTCAGCATCTCGGCATAGCCGGAAAGCAGGTTTCGTGTGTCCAGCGATTTGAGGAATTCCGTGTCAATCAGTACGTATTCGGCAGGTGAGAATACGCCGATTTCGTTCTTTAACCCGTTGAAGTTGATTCCCGTTTTTCCACCTACGGAAGCATCGACCATAGCCAATAGGGTAGTGGGTATGTTGATGTATTTGATGCCACGCTTGAAAGTGGATGCGGCAAATCCACCAAGGTCGGTTACCATACCTCCTCCCAAATTGATCATCAATGAATGTCGGCTGGCACCTCCGTCGCCAAGTGATTGCCATACGTGTACCAGTGTTTCTACGTTCTTGTGTACATCTTCTGCCCCGATGGTGATGATGTTTGCATCATTCAGGTATCCGAATCCGGAAATGAGGGGGAGGCAAAGCTCACGGATATGTTCATCGACCAGAATGAAGAGCCTGTCGTGTGGACACTCTTGTATGGCCGAGTATAAGTCTTTTCTCAAGTCTTGGCAAATGATAACTTTCTGTTTGCTCATATATTTGGTCGTTTTGGCTGCAAATTTAAGAAAAAATGTACAAAGTTGTCTTCTATGTCAGATTATTTGATTAATTTTGTCGGCATTTTTGCCGTATAGGTCGATAAGATGAAAATTATATCGAATAAATTTTAAACCTTTGCGTCGTGAAAGGGTCTAACCAGAGTATTCCCGTTATTGTGAAATTTGAAAAGAAAGAAAATTAATTAAATAATATAAGATGAAAAGATTTGTATTTTTAGCTTTATTGCTAATAGGTATTAGCACGACATTTCTCTTCGCCCAGAACCGTGGACAGGGCAGGGGAAGAGTTACAGTAAGCGGTACGGTCTATGACAAGGAGGACAATTCCTCGGTTATGCAGGCTACTGTACAGTTGCTTACGCTGCCGGACAGTACAATGGCTGTCGGTAATGTGACAAACAATGACGGTGTGTTCAGCGTTTCGGCTCGTCCCGGCAAATATGTCTTGAAGATTTCTTTTGTGGGCTATCTGTCTTATACGAAACAACTTCAGCTGACTGCTTCCAAACCTAATGTGAATGTGGGTAAAATTATGCTGGAAACGGATGCAGTCCTTTTGAAGGAAGCCGTGGTTGAGGCTGAAGCTCCGCAAGTGACCGTTTCGGGTGATACTTTGGGTTACAATGCATCGGCATATCGTACATCTGAAGGCGCTGCGTTGGAAGAGCTTGTCAAGAAGATTCCGGGTGCAGAAGTGGATGATGACGGTAATGTAACTTTGAACGGCAAGTCCATTTCCAAACTGTTGGTAGATGGCAAGGAATTCTTTGGAGGTGATGTGAAGACAGGTTTGCAGAACCTTCCGGCCAGTATGGTGGAAAGAATCAATGCCTACGAAAGACAGTCGGACAATGCGCGTATCACCGGAATTGATGATGGTGAAGAAGAAGCTGTGCTCGACCTGACCGTGAAGAAAGGGATGAATCAGGGTTGGATTGGTAACATTGATGCCGGTGCCGGTACGGAAGACCGCTATTCGACCAGTGCAAACATCAATCGTTTTGCCAGCTCCCGAGGGAAGAGTTCACAACTTTCGTTTATCGGACGTGCAAACAATGTAGGCGACCGACGTTTTGGCGGTGGTGGCGGACCTCAATGGAGAAGAAGTAATGGTTTGAACACCAGCAAGGAATTGGGCCTCAATTATGCAATGGAAACAGAAAAGTTTGAATTTGGAGGAAGTGTACGCTATAATTACAGAAAGAATGATGCAAAGAGCATCGGTCAGGTGGAAAACTTCTTGCCAACCGGAAACAGTTCGTTTGCCAATTCAAAATCTGCCAGCTTAAGCAGAAATCAGAACTTGAATGCCTATCTTCGTATGGAATGGAGACCGGATAGCTTGACAACCTTGTTTATGCGTGGCGGCTTGTCGTGGGGTGACTCGGAAAGTTCATCGAACTCATTGTCGGCTACATTTAATTCAGACCCGTATGTGGTAGTGGCTGACCCGAATGACTTCTTGGGCTTTGATTCGGAAAACAATGAGGAATTGGACAAAATCCGTGTCAATGCTTCGGATAATGCTTCTTTGTCGGAAGGTAATTCCTTGTCGGCCAATGGCAATGTGCAGTTGACACGTAGATTGAACGACCGGGGCCGTAATGTGACGCTCCGTTTGATTGGTAGCTATGGTGACAATGAGAGCGACCGATACTCCAATAACTTGACTCGTTATTATACTACTGGTGATGGTATTCCAACTTTCTATGAAGATACTATCCGCCGTTATATTACTACTCCGACCAGCAACTACAACTTGGGTACGGAAGTAAGTTACAGTGAACCTTTGGCTGACCGTGTTTATTTGCAGTTTAGCTATCGATTTACTTATGGCTATAGCGAGAGTGACAACTCTACCTATGATTTGCTGAATGCGACGGATAGAATGAACTTTATACTTGGACGTTTGCCCAATGATTTTTCTGAATCTTGGATTGACCCGGAACAGAGTAAGTATGCTGAATACAAGAAGTATAATCACGATGCTCGTGTAACTTTCCGCGTAAACCGTGAAACTTGGCGTTTGTCTGCCGGTGTAGCACTCCGTCCGCAGAATACGAAGCTTTCTTACAAGAAGGGTGAATATGAGGTAGATACCACTCGTAATGTATTCAATATCTCACCGGAATTGGATTTCCGCTATCAGCCGCAGAAGCAGACTCAGTTGCGTGTCTCTTACCGTGGACGTTCCAGCGACCCAAGTATGGAAAACTTGTTGCCTATTACAGATAACTCGAACCCATTGAACATCCGTACCGGTAACCCGGGCTTGAAGCCGTCGTTCTCGCACAATATGTCAATGCGTTTCAATACTTACAATATGGATGCTCAGCGTGGTATATTCTCGCACCTCAACGGATCGTTTACCCAGAATGCTATCAGCAACATCCGTAAATATAATCCTACTACTGGTGGATGGACTACAATGCCGGAAAACATCAATGGTAACTGGAATATATTCGGTATGTTCGGTATGAATACGGCTTTGAAGAACAGAAAGTTTACAATCGATACATTTACCAGCGCAAGTTATAACAATCAAGTAGGTTATGTAACTACCGGTGAGATGACCGATGCGAAGAAGAATACCACAACCAACTTGTCGTTGGGAGAACGATTGGGTTTCAGATACCGTAACAACTGGTTGGAAATGGGTGTGAACGGTAGTTTCAACTATACCTTTGAAAAGGACAAGTTGAATCCTCAGAACAATCAGGAGCCTTATAACTTCTCATACGGAGGTAACATACAGATAAACGCACCTTGGGGTACAAGTCTATCGACCAATATGACCAATCAGGCACGTCGCGGTTATTCGGATGCCAGCATGAACCGCAACGAATTGATTTGGAATGCCCAGGTTGCACAAAGCTTCATGAAGGGCTCATTGACTATTAGCTTGGAATGGAACGATATCTTGAAGGAACAGAGCAACATCAGCCGTTCTTTGAGTTCAAGCGGCCGTTCTGTATATACCTATAACGGGGTAAACAGCTATGGTATGATTCGTGCCATCTATCGACTGAACATCTTTGGTAACAAGGAAGCTCGTGAACAAATGATGAGGGGGCGTGGTATGGGTGGCCCGATGGGACGTGGCATGGGCATGGGACGTCGTTTCTAAAAAAGAATAACCGAACAATCTTTTCCCAACCTATCTTGTTATAGGTTGGGATTTTTTTTATAAGTTTGTCCAAAAGTTCTGCGTATGATTGTATGGGGATTGTTCGATAATGTGTTTTCTACAGTAATCAGTTTGATTTTTCTGTTTACGGTAGTCTCTACCATCATTGTCATTATCATGGATAATCGTAATCCGTTCAAGACATTGTCTTGGGTGATGGTGTTGGTTTTCCTGCCGGTGTTAGGATTGGTTCTCTATTATTTCTTTGGACGTGATACCCGAAAAGAGAAGCTCATTAGCCGCAAGGGATTTGAAAGGCTCAGCAAGCATCCTATGCATGAATTCCAGCGTCAGAAGTCTTTGCTGGTCTCGGAAGGGCAGTCACAGTTGATGCGTTTCTGTCATCAGGTGAATGGTTCGTTGCCGTTTGATGGTAATTCTATACAGGTGTACTCCGATGGTTATGCAATGTTGGCAGCGGTGTTGAAGAGCATTTCCCAAGCGAAACATCATATTCATATCCAGTTTTATATTTTTGAAGACGATGCGGTAGGACACTTGGTGCGCGATGCGCTGATGGATAAAGCCCGTGAAGGGGTGGAGGTGCGTGTGCTCTATGATGATGTGGGTTGTTGGAAAGTTTCACACCTGTTTTACGATGAAATGCGTGAAGCGGGTATTGAGGTTCGCGGCTTTCTGAAGGTCCGTTTCCCGCGATTTACCAGTAAGGTGAATTATAGGAACCATCGTAAAGTGATTGTGATTGATGGAAAGGTAGGTTTCATTGGTGGAATGAACATAGCTCTCAGATATTTGAAAGGTGTTTCTTGGGGGATATGGAAGGATACGTTCATGCAAGTGGATGGGAGGGCCGTGTATGGCCTTCAAACGGCATTCCTGACGGATTGGTATGCCACGGATCATTCGTTGATTACATCTTCGGCCTATTTCCCGGAAATGGATGCTTATGGTGATTCCTTGATGCAAATCGTTACCTCCGACCCTATAGGTAAGTGGCATGACATTATGCAGGGATTGTTGTTGGCCATAACTTCGGCTGTCAGATCTATTTATATACAGACACCCTATTTATTGCCTACCGAGCCTGTTTTGTTGGCGCTGAAGACTGCTGCCTTGTCGGGTATTGATGTTCGGGTGATGATACCTTATAAAGCTGATGCAAAATTGGTGCATTGGGGGACAAAATCCTATTTGGATGAGTTGATGGAAGCTGGTGTGAAGATATACCTTTATAAAAAGGGGTTCTTACATTCAAAATTGATGGTGTGCGACGATGCATTCTCCACGATTGGTTCAACCAATATGGATTTCAGAAGTTTTGAACATAATTTTGAGATAAACGCTTTTATGTACGATTGTACATCGGCTTTGATTTTAAAGGAAATCTTCCTTTCCGACCAGAAGGACGCTGAATTGCTTCATCTGAAAGAATGGCGAATGCGTCCTTGGTACCAGAAAGTGATGGAATCGGTTATTCGTCTGTTTGCACCTTTGCTTTAAAGAACGAGAAGTTTACACTTCCATAGACTCTGCGCTCTATAAAATGAGGATCATCTTCGAAATGATTGTCCTTGCCGTGTTCCAATACCAACAAACCGTCTTCCTTTAGTAATCCGTTTTCGAAGATGCGGGTAGGAATGCTTTCCAAATCCTTCAATGCATAGGGAGGGTCGGCAAAGATGAAATCGAATTGTTCGTGGCATTTCTCTATGTATTTGAATACATCTGCGCGTATAGGGAAGCATTTGTCGGTTTTTACCTCACGCATAATCTGCGAGATAAAAGACAGATGTTGCGGGTCCTTCTCTACAGAGATTACCCGGTCGCAACCGCGTGATACCAGCTCGATGCTGATGCTTCCTGTTCCGGCAAAGAGGTCAAGTGCAGTGATGCCTTCTTCGAAATCAACATAGTTGTTACAAAGTACATTGAATAGGTTTTCTTTAGCAAAATCCGTGGTAGGACGTGCCTTGAATGTGTGAGGCACATCGAATCTGCGCCGCTTGTATATTCCGCTGATTACTCGCATATCATTAAAGTTTGTATGTCAAAGGGTAATGGTTCTTGTGATGGCAGGATGTTGACCTGTCTCAGGAACTTGTTCAGTTCGGTGACGAGGTCTTCTTCCATCGGTATGTTACCGGCCAATTCTAATTGGTCCTTTTCTTGGCTGAATCCCAATTGCTGCCATGTATAGAGGATAAAATAAACTTGGTCACTGGTCTGCTGGCAAGAAAAAGTATTGATAATCAATAACTTTCCTTTGTCAAAAGCGAACACTTCCATTGTGCTCTTTCTGAAATGGACAAAAAGCTGGCGGCACTGAGCTTCCCGACTTTGTTGCGCAAAATACTCGGTCAATGGGCTGATGCAAGTGAAAATGCGTGCTTGGGGAAAATTCTCGTTCAACAATTGATGGGCATATTTATCCATGCCGAATAAGAGGGCTACATTGCTTTTGCCCAAAATGTTGCAAAGAACCGTTTCGTGGTTGTTTTTCGGAAAGTTATGATAGAAGATGTCTTCCGTATGTTCATCCTCAAACAGCTCGAAGGGAATGGGGGTGAATCGAGGGGTGTCAATCAAAATATTGATTTGCTTGTATGTATGCTTCAATATTTCGGCTGAACCTATCATTTCCTTGATGTTTGCCGTCAGTGAGATGGAAGTGTTGACCGGATGTGGCGCATGGAAGAAATTCTCCTTTCCCGTTGAAGAATGGACAGAAAAAGAAAATCCATCCGCACTCAGGCGGATGGATAATGTGTATTGTTCCGATTTGCTAAAATCGATACGATTCATTCTTATTCCCAGTTACCTGCGTTGTTGTTCGGTGATTCGATGTCGCCTACACGCAAACCACAATACTTGCCCAACTTAGACTGAACGTCCTTCAAGTTGATAATCAACTGCTTGTCCAAATCGCCAATGTATGTTTCATACGGAGTCTGAGCTTGGAACAAATTCAAAGGAGCACCAGACTTGGTAGTGTCTTGACGGCTGGCCAATTCGAATTGTGCACCGTTGCCGAAAGGTACATATCTCAAAGAGTCAGCATTGAAGCCCTTCGGGAAGATTGTATCCAATACAGATACCCACATAGTGTCACGCTTGAAGTTCATCAAGCCTTCTTTTTCTACTTCTTTCCAGTTACCGGTTTTCTTGGCCTTTTCGATAATCTTCATGGCCTTCTTTTCTGTCATACCCTTTTCCAACTGTTCGTCAGACAAAGCACCTTCTTTCTTTACGAACGGAAGCTTAGCTGTCTTCACGAAGTCAATCAGCGTGTCGAAGCTGGCAGTGTAAACACCTTCGTGAGTGTTACGGTACTCAACTTGAGCCTTGCGGATGTCAATAAGACGTGCAATAACTTGTTCTTCTCTCGCTTTCTTGGTGTTGTCGAAATTAATCGGACCCATGATACTTCCGTAACATACATACACCAAAGCTACAGCACAAACGGCCAAAACGATATTAATAACTGTTTTCATGATAAATATGTGTAATTTTTTAGTTTATATTCTTATATTCGCATTGCAAAATTAAAAATAATAAATTTAATAACATACAGTTATTAGAACTTTTTATCATTTAATTATGGTTAATACTTATTTAGGGCAGCAAATTAAGACATTTTTTCCATATAAACCAACTTTCGAGCAGGAAAAAGTGATAAAAAAATTGGCAGACTTCCTTTTTTCTCGAAATTCGGAAGGATTGTTCCTTTTAAAAGGCTATGCGGGCACCGGAAAGACCTCCTTGATTGGGGCGTTGGTGAAGACGCTCGACAGCTTGGAACAGAAGTGTGTGCTTCTGGCACCGACGGGGAGAGCAGCCAAAGTCTTTGCTCATTATGCAGGTCATCCCGCTTACACCATTCATAAGAAAATCTATCGACAGAAGAGCTTTTCCAATGAAGTCGATAACTTTTCCGTCAACGACAATTTGCATCAGCATACCCTTTTCATTGTAGATGAAGCGTCGATGATAGCCAACGATGGTTTGTCGGGTTCCATGTTCGGTACGGGCCGGTTGCTTGATGACCTTATTCAATATGTCTATTCCGGGCAAGGATGCCGGTTGATGCTCATCGGTGATACGGCACAGTTGCCTCCGGTAGGCGAGGAAGAAAGTCCGGCCTTGTCAGCAGATGTATTGAGAGGCTATGGCTTGGAAGTGCACGAATCGATGCTTACCGAGGTGGTTCGTCAGCTCTCCGACTCGGGTATCCTTTGGAATGCTACCGAGCTTCGTCGCTACATTGCCGAAGAAGATTTCTTCACGCTCCCGATGATAAAAGCCGATGACTTCCCCGACATCAAAGTGATGCCGGGCAATGAGCTGATAGAAGCCATCGGAGAATGTTACGACCATGCCGGGATGGACGAGACCATTGTGGTGTGCCGTTCCAACAAGCGCGCCAATATATATAATAAAGGTATCCGCAACACCATCCTCTATCGGGAGGAGGAACTGGAGAGTGGCGACTTGCTGATGGTGGCTAAGAACAATTACTTCTGGGCGGAGGGAAGCAAGGAAATCGACTTCATTGCCAATGGCGATATAGCTGAGGTTCGACGGGTTCGTCGGGAGCGCGAAATGTATGGCTTCCGTTTTGCCGATGTCACCCTTCGTTTTCCCGATTACAATGATATGGAACTGGAGGCAACCGTTTTGCTTGATACGCTTCACACCGATAGCCCTGCCTTGCCGAAGGAGATGAGCGACAAGCTTTTCTATGCCGTTCTGGAGGATTATGCCGATATCACCATCAAGCGTGAGCGGATGAAGAAGATGAAGTCCGACCCTTATTATAATGCTTTGCAAGTGAAGTATGCATACGCCGTGACTTGCCACAAAGCACAGGGCGGTCAATGGCAACGGGTCTTCCTCGACCAAGGCTACATGACGGAGAATATGCTTTCGCCCGACTACTTCCGTTGGCTCTACACTGCCTTTACCCGTGCCACGGAAACGCTTTATTTGGTGAATTGGCCGAAGGAGCAGACGGAGTGAAAGGATAAAAAACGTGCTGACGTTTTATGGAAAACATCAGCACGTTTTATTTTTTTTGCCTTCGCGTATTTTAAACGTCGGCTTGTATCTTATTGCAATCCCGCCAATTCAATCACCTTATCAACAGCTGAAAGCAAGCCTTCCGGGTTCTTTCCTCCGGCAGTTGCGAAGTGAGGAGCTCCGCCACCACCACCTTGAATCAACTTGGCAGCTTCCTTCACCAACATACCGGCCTTCAAACCGCCCTTCACGAGGTCTTCGCTCAACATCACGGTCAACATTGGCTTGCCGTTGTCCACGCTACCGATAACCACGAGCAAGCTACCCGATACTTCGCCCTTCAATTGGAATGCGATGTCCTTGGCCACATCGGCTGTGATAGGAGCGACGGTCTTGATAACCTTCACACCACTTATTTCCTTGGCATTGGCCATCAAATCGTTCTTCAACGATGCAGCCTTTTCCTTCATGAACTCTTCCACTTGCTTCTTCAAGCCTGCGTTTTCTTCGATGGACTTGCGGATAGCACTGCGGAGGTCGGGCACGTTGTTGAACAATGCCTTCAAGTCAGCCATGGTATCTTGGAACTTGTCAATCATCTGTTCCACCTTTTCACCTGTGATGGCTTCGATACGACGGACACCGGCAGCTACCGAGCTTTCGCTGATGATGCGTACCATACCAATCTTGCCGGTAGCCTGTACGTGAGTACCGCCACAGAATTCGATGGAGTTGCCGAATTGGATAACGCGTACTTCGTCGCCATACTTTTCACCGAAGAGGGCGATAGCGCCGAGTTCCTTAGCCTTTTCAATCGGCAAGTTGCGGTATTCCTGCAAAGCCACGTTCTCACGAATCTTGGCATTCACCAAATGTTCTACCTGACGGATTTCTTCGTCGGTCACCTTCTGGAAGTGAGAGAAGTCGAAACGCAAGGATTCCGGTGATACCAATGAACCCTTCTGTTCAACGTGAGTACCGAGCACTTCGCGGAGCGCTTCGTCCAACAAGTGAGTACAAGAGTGGTTGGCTGCACAAGCGGCACGCTTTTCAGTATCTACACAAGCCATCATTGGTGCTTCCGGATGTTCGGGGAGCTTCTTGGCAATGTGGATAGGAAGGTTGTTTTCCTTCTTGGTATCGATGATTTCGATGGTTTCGAACTCGCTGCACAATACACCAGTATCACCTACCTGACCACCACTTTCTGCATAGAACGGAGTGTCGCTCAACACGATTTGGTAGAGTGTCTGGTTCTTCTGCTTCACCTGACGGTAGCGGAGGATAGAGGTTTCGTATTCCGTATAGTCATAGCCCACGAAGTTGGTTTCGCCTTCGTTCAATACAATCCAGTCGCCTGTTTCTACGGCAGCTGCATTGCGGGCACGTTCCTTCTGCTTCTGCATTTCGGCCTTGAACTCTTCTTCGTTCACGGTCATGCCGTTTTCACGGAGAATCAACTCGGTCAGGTCGAGCGG
>JAFQBF010000160.1 GCA_017416735.1 Bacteroidaceae bacterium
ATGATGGCTTCGAATGGGTCGATATCTTCCTTGTTCACCGGCTTCATACCCAATACTACGTCACCATACATCTGAACGAAACGACGGTATGAGTCCCAAGCGAAACGAGCGTTACCAGTCTTGCGAATGATACCGGCTACTACTTCATCGTTCAAACCGAGGTTCAAGATAGTATCCATCATACCCGGCATAGAAGCACGAGCACCTGAACGTACAGAAACCAACAAAGGATTTTCGATGTCACCGAACTTGGAATTCATCAAAGTTTCGATGTTAGCAACAGCCTTTTCCACTTCATCCTTCAAGAGGGCTACGACCTTATCCTTACCTTCTGAGAAGTATTCGTTACAAACATCTGTGGTAATAGTGAAACCCGGAGGCACAGGAACACCGATAAGGTTCATTTCAGCCAAGTTGGCACCCTTACCACCAAGCAGATTTCTCATCTCTGCCTTACCTTCAGCAAGACCATTACCGAAGGTATAAACTCTTTTTTTGTCCATGATTTAATTTATTTAAAGTTAACTCTCACGAATAATTTATCTGCAAAGCTAACCATATTTTATGTATTATCAAACAAAACGGCAAAAAAAACGATGGCAAATTGTTATTTCATTGTCGCGCGATGAATATACACCGAAAAAATAAGGAATCTATCAAAGATTTTTGCTAACTTTGCATCCAAATCAACTTATTCTAAAACACGTGTCGAGAAAGAAAAAAGCACTCCCTTTGCTGGAGAAAATAACAATAACAGATGTAGCAGCCGAAGGCAAAGCCTTGGCGAAAGTGAACGATATGGTCGTGTTCGTGCCCTATGTGGTGCCGGGCGACGTAGTGGATTTGCAGGTAAAGCGCAAGAAGAACAAATATGCCGAAGCAGTAGCCGTGAAGTTCCACGAGTACTCTTCGCAAAGAGCCGTGCCTTTCTGCCAACATTACGGTGTGTGCGGTGGATGCAAGTGGCAATGCCTGTCGTACGAAGACCAGATCAAGTACAAGCAGAAGCAAGTGACCGACAACCTCACCCGTATAGGTAAGGTGGAGCTTCCGGAAATCTCGCCCATCTTGGGTTCGGAAAAGACGGAGTTCTATCGCAACAAGCTCGAATTTACCTTCTCCGACAAGCGCTGGCTCACCGAGGAAGAGGTGAAGGCGGAAGTGAAATACGAACAGATGAATGCCGTGGGTTTCCACATCCCGGGTGCATTCGACAAGGTGCTCGCCATCGAGAAGTGCTGGCTACAGGACGACATCAGCAACCAAATCCGTAATACTATCCGCGACTATGCCTACGAGCACGGATTGGCTTTCTACAACATCCGCAACCACGAAGGTGTATTGCGAAACCTGATGATTCGTACATCGAGCACCGGTGAATTGATGGTATTACTCCAAGTACGTGTGTCTTGCGACAAGGATTTGAACGATACGAAAGCACTTTTGGCTCATGTCGCAGAAAAGTTCCCGCAAATAACCTCCTTACTTTATGTAGTGAACAACAAGTGCAACGACACCATCAATGACCTCGATGTGGAAGTCTTCAAAGGCAACGACCACATCTTCGAGGAAATGGAAGGATTGCGCTTCAAGGTAGGGCCGAAGTCGTTCTATCAAACCAACTCCGAGCAAGCTTATAATTTATATAAGGTAGCACGCAACTTTGCAGGACTGACCGGCGATGAACTGGTGTATGACCTTTATACTGGTACAGGAACCATCGCCAACTTCGTTTCACGCCAAGCAAAGAAGGTGGTCGGCATCGAATATGTGCCCGAAGCCATCGAAGATGCTAAGGTAAACTCTGCCATCAACGGTATCACCAATACCTTGTTCTATGCAGGTGACATGAAGGACATGCTGACACAGGATTTCATCAACGAGCATGGCCGTCCCGATGTCATTATCACCGACCCACCACGTGCAGGTATGCACAACGATGTGATTGACGTCATCCTCTTTGCCGAACCGAAACGAATCGTGTATGTGAGCTGTAACCCCGCCACACAAGCACGCGACCTCCAGTTGCTCGACGTGAAGTACAAGGTAGTTGCCGTTCAGCCGGTGGATATGTTCCCGCACACTCACCACGTGGAAAATGTAGTTTTGTTGGAAAAGAGATAAGATAGATATGTCAAGAGGAAGAAACAACACAGGTCGCCCCATAGCGAGAAGAGCGGCCCAATACACCGTCCTGAACGTGACGGAACCTGCCGAACTCATGGACTTCATCATGAAGAAGCTGGATGGCATCAGCCGTAACAAAGTCAAGTCATTGCTCACCAACCGCGTGGTGCTGGTCGATAATGTCATCACCACCCAATACAACTTCGCCTTGAAACCCGGTATGAAAGTACAAATCAGCAAGGCCAAGAACAACCACGAGTTCAGACACAATATGCTGAAGCTCGTCTATGAGGATGCTTATATCATCGTGGTGGAGAAGAAAGAGGGCCTTCTTTCCGTGGCTACCGACCACGTGAAGGAGCGCACCGCCCAGCACATTCTGAGCGAATACGTGAAGCGTTCGCATCGTAGCAACCGCATCTTCGTCGTACATCGTCTGGACAGAGAGACTTCGGGCTTGATGATGTATGCCAAGGACGAGAAGACCATGAACACGCTTCGTGACAACTGGCATGATATAGTGAAGGACCGCCGGTATGTGACTATCGTGTCGGGCGAAATGGAGCGGGATGCCGGAAGCATCGAATCGTGGCTGACTGACCGCAAGCTTTATGTATCTTCCAGTCCTGTGGACGACGGAACGGGCAAATACGCCTTGACCCACTACAAGACCATCAAGCGTGCCAATGGCTACTCGTTGGTGGAACTGAAGCTGGAAACCGGACGCAAGAACCAAATCCGTGTACACATGTCGGACTTGGGACATCCGGTGATAGGTGATGAGCGCTATGGAAGCGAAGTCAACCCGTTGAACCGCTTGGCACTCCATGCTTTCAAACTCTGTTTCTATCACCCCGTGACAGGTCAGTTGATGGAATTCGAGACACCTTATCCTACTGCATTCAAATCATTAATGCTTAGAAAATAATCATGATACTGAACGAAAGAGCATCCCGTCACGAACAAGTGATGAACATCGCCCGACAGATGATGACCGCAGCCCGTACCGCACCGAAAGGCAAGGGGGTAGATGTCATCGAGATTGCCATGGTGACGGACGAGGACATCAAGCGATTGTCCGACGAAATGATAGCCATCCACGAGGAAAACGGATTCAAGTTTTTTCTCCGCGATGCCGACAACATCCAGAGTGCCGAGTGTGTAATAATAATAGGTACGCGCGAACATGCCCATGGCTTGAATTGCGGTCATTGCGGCTACACTCAGTGTGCAGACAGACCTCAGGGTGTGCCATGCGCCATCGTGAGTGTAGATGTCGGTATAGCCATCGGTTCGGCTTGTGCCACGGCTGCCGATCATCGGGTAGATACCCGTGTGATGTTCAGCGCCGGACTTGCTGCCCAACGCTTAGGCATCCTCGAAGGGTGTAGCCAGTGCTTCGCCATTCCGGTCAGCGCATCGTCCAAGAATCCGTTCTTCGACCGTAAACCGAAGCAGCCGGAAAATCCTCCGACCGAATTGAAATGACGTATTAAAGCTTCCGCCGGAAGCTCTATAAGCTTATTGCGATGCGTTATAAAGCTTTCGTCGGAAGCTCTATAACGCATTCGTTTTAAAATGATAATTTTCCTTCAAGAACTTCATTTATATTGTAAATCAATATGTTGCAATGAACTTCCCGTATGAAGTTCCTCAAATAGTTTACGCACCAGATTCTTGAAGAAGAAATCCAAAAAGTTGAAGAAACATTTGGAAAAGTTGTACAACTTTTGTCCTTACAAACTATTTGTTGTCCGTGTCATCCTGAGTGCAACGAAGGATCTGAGAACATCCACTCCATACGCCTTCGCAAAAAGAACAAATCGCCTTCGCAATTTTTTATTTCGCCTTCACGTTTTGAGGAACTTCATAGCGGAAGTTCATTGTAACTATTACTATATCAAGAAGTATGAAGCAAATGAAGAAGAATTTCGAGTTTGCTGTCAATGCGTGTAAGAATAGCTTTTTCCTACTTTTCTCCGTTTATATTTTCATTTCCAAATTTTATTTTATAGTTTTGTAACGTTTCTCTTACCGAGAGGCCCTTTGATAGCCTGAGGGTAGGTGGGAACAAACATATATTTAAGAAAAGACGTTTACTACGTTTTTGTCTTTGGCTATTCGAAATCTCGCAAGTTTCTTATAGAAGTCAAAACAAAAGCAACGGTGGATGTCTACGGGGTATGTTATATACCATTGTACACTTTTTCACTAACGAAAGGTGTGCTTTGTTGTTATACATATCGGCGTGGGCTATCTCGGCGTTGCTCGTTCAGACTTCTAGGGCAATGCGAGAGCCTCGAATAGCGGGACGAGTAACAGGTACAGATTCCCGTGCTTTTTCTTTTTATATGAGTTAATCTTATCTATGAATATGAACCGTCCGGTTCGGGGAGTCTGCTGGAAAGGAAATCTTCGCAATGAAAAAATATATAATAATTTCGATAGAGGAGAATCATATTGATCCTGAAGGTCATGCTTTAATAATAAAAGCAAATCCTGTAAAAGAAGATTCAATGTTTAAAGAATTAAGAAAAATGTTTGGTCTAAAATATTATTCAATATCTAAAGAAGAAAATTCTGATACAGAAATATTTATTTATCCATATACTTCAAAAACATTGGATAACTTTTTGGGCATTGTTAATGGAAAAGGTGAAAATAAATTCTGGACTCCCCGTTTTAATTTGTTTCATGACTCTTATTTAAAAATCGGTGATGGAGAAAAAAAGATTGTTCACAAATCAATTGGTTTTAGAATGTTAAATCAACCTAAGCCAATAGAAGAACGAATAGTTTTTCTTCCCCCCGTTTCTGAATGGCAATTTAGGCACAAAAACATAATGGGTTGTAGGTGTATTTTATATCCTGCAACATATGCCATCCTTAATGTATTTTCTGAAGAAAAATTTTCTACTCAATCTGGAGGAATTGCGTATTTCGTATTTCCTGATAATAATTATTACAATAATATGTTATTAGATGCGATTAAATTAGATACTTGCAAAAAAGAATTTTGGGAACCCCCAATCGATAACTTCAGAAACTATAAGATAGATGTAAGCAACCCTCTTAGCCATACATCTCACGATTTGTATATATCAAAAGAATTATCAGCAGAATTGTTGATGAATAATCTTCAAGAATTATTTCGTAAATCATAATAATATGGACAATACTATTTTACATTATAATAATACTTTAAATTTCAGTTTAAAGCAAAATATGGAAAACGTCAATGACTTACTCTATAATCTTCAGAACCTGAAACAGCTTCAGAATAATATTAGTCAAATACAAACATTGAAAGACAAACTTCAAATGCAAACCAATATGGCATCTTTAGCATTATTGAGAAGTTGCATTTTAGATGAAGGATACGTTGGTATTACATTATTTCGAAATTTGATAAGAAGTTATTATCCTTTGAGTGATGAACAAATTTTGAAGTATGAAAACTGGCTTGATGAAAAAGCAGAACAATATTATATAACAAATTTAAATGTTCTTAAAAGAAAAGGAGCGAATTTTTCTTATAATAGCCATGAATATAGATTACGTCCATGGGCTGGTAAATATTTGGCAAAACCTGCATTCAATATTATTACAGAAATAGGAACATATAAGGAATTATATTTATATATATTGGATCGAGAAAGGCATATACATTGGTATTGTCAAGATATGTTTTATAATTTAAATAGGCATATAAACTTGTCTAATGATATAATTGTGTCAGAAATCAATAATAAAGATATTAATTTCCTTATTCAAAATGAATACATTATTTGGAATTGGGAAATAGTTAAGAAGATAAATGAACAGTTTAAAAACGTTGAATGGGGTTTTCTATTAGAAAATGAAGCTTTTATTGCCCAAATGGGAATTAACACAATAGAGAATACAATAAAAGAACTACAGACTATAACAGGAACAGAAATCATAGAAGATGAAATAGCG
>JAFQBF010000161.1 GCA_017416735.1 Bacteroidaceae bacterium
CTCGTTATGATGGTGTTGGTACTCGTCGCAATCGGCGGGACAACGGAAGTGAACGCCCAGAGCTTCCTCAAGAAATTGGGCAAGAAGGTAGAGAATGCGGCAAAGAATGCCATAGAGCGTAATGCCGAACGCAAGACCGAAAAGGCGGTGGACGACCTCTTCGACGGTAAGGTGGGCAAAGGCAACAAGAACAACAACGGCAACAATAACAATGCCGATGAAGTTTATGACAATGGTAATGGCGATGCTACTGCTCAAAGCGGAAGCAAGAAGAAAGCACCGCAGATGAGTTGGAACAAGTTCGATTTCGTGTCGGGCGATGAAATCATCTTTGAAGATAATCAAGCTACAGAACAACTTGGAGAGTTCCCGAGCCAATGGGATATGTCGAAAGGTAATGTGGAGATTGCACAAATGGATGCTGATAAAGTGATTATTATGTATAACGGTTCTGTCATTACTCCTTTGATGAAAGAAGGCAAGAATTATTTGCCGGAGATGTTTACGGTGGAATTGGATTTTTGGGTAGATATGTCTGAAAACTATCCGAATGGTACGGGTATCTATAATTTAAATTTAAAGAATGAAAAAGGAAATAAAATCACAAATATTCGGTTCTGGAATAATTCTTCTGATGGCAAGACTGTTTATGATGGAGTGAGAATCGATGCTTTGTCACCAAGCGGTGAGAAAAAAGAAATACACGAACATCCTACATTTGAAATGGGTTGGAATCGTCTATCGATTTCTTTCAACAAGCGTGCTTTGAAGATTTATATCAATTCTACAAGAGTGGCTAATATTCCGAATGTGGGGCAAGCCAATTGGTTTGAGATAGAAACAAATTCGAATGGCAGCGAGTTTTATGTGAAGAATGTCCGCATTGCCAAAGGAGCCGTACCACTTTACGACCGCATGATGTCGGACGGCAAATTCATCACCTACGGCATCACGTTCGATGTAGGCAAATCGACCATCAAGCCGGAGAGCATGGGTGAAATCAACCGCATCGTTCAGTTGATGACCGAAAATCCCGACTTGAAGTTCTCGGTAGAAGGTCACACCGACTCTACGGGTAATGCCGCAAGCAATCAGACATTGAGCGAGGCCCGCAGTCAAGCCATTGTCGCCAAGTTGGTGGAACTCGGCATCGCACAAGATCGCCTCACTGCCGTGGGCAAGGGTCAGAACAGCCCTATCGCTGACAACAACACCGACGAGGGCCGTGCGAAGAACCGCCGCGTAGAGTTTGTAAAGATGTAATTCTCGTCCACAATTACCAGATACAGAGAAAGCTGCAACTATGGGTACTCTTCGGAGTACCTTTAGTGGCAGTGATTAACCGACCAATTAAAAACTTACGGAGATGAAACGGATACTTTTGGGAATCATAGCAGCGCTTCTGTCGCTTTCTGTCTCGGCACAATACGACAAGGTTGTCAGACCTTTCAACTTTGGCAGAGAGGATAAAATTGATGAACAAGATACGATGATGGCCGGGGCTTATCGCGTGGAAAACGAGGAACAACTTGTTGTCTTGATTATGCAATTTGCAGAAAGCAAGGGACAAAAGGAAAAGATGTATGCCGTGAAACGACAGATAGCGGCATTGATGGTGGACGGCAAGTTGCACAATTACGAAGAAATCCGCAATTTCCGCCACGGACGGGCAGCGGTTGCCATTCGGGAGAAGACGAAAAACGGAAGTCGGTTGATTTGGGGATTCGTGGACAAGCAGATGAAGTTGGTAGTTCCGTTGAAATACACCAAGGTCTATGACTTCAACAACGCCAACTTCCGCAAGCACAATGTCTATGACCCTATGGAGGACGAGGACAGCAAGGGCTGGACAACGGTCATCGACAAGGAGTATCAGATGGGAATGATTGACCGCGACGGGAATGTGAAAATTCCGTGTATGTTCACCGAGGACGAACACCACAAGGTAAAAATCAAGTTCATTCCAACACCTTGGGGCGAGTATGCCGGAGTCTATCGTTCGCAGGAGAACAAGGAAGGCATCATCGACCGTAATGGTAATTATACGCTTCCGCCGACTTACAGCCATTTGGTATGGTACACCGATTTGCAATGCTTCGGAACTACGGGTGATAACCGCATCTATTTCGACCATAAAGGCAACCGATTGAGTAAGTAAAAAGAGTACGAATCATAAAATCTACGAAGATGAAAAAGATAGTGATTACAATGTTTGCCTTATTGCCGATGCTGGCAATGGCACAAGTGGGTAACAACAATGCCCAAACGGCAGAAGCGTTCATCGGTGCTTGTCCCGACCTTCCGTCTGCTCAGACAATGGCAGGAAATGGTGATGACAACTTCACACAGACAATCAAGAAACTGTTCCGTCAGATTGAAGAGATACAGCAAGCGGACGCACAACAGCAAGCCGATGTGATGATGTCGCAAGCCAACAAGGATTTGGAAAGACAAATGGGGTTCTCGATAGAAGACGCTGCCAATGACAACAATCCCAAGGTGAAGAAATCCATCTTTGGCAAGGCTAAAGAACAACTCCGCAAATTCGGCATCAACAAAGATCCAGAAACATTGAGCCAAACAGGTCTGAGTGAGGCCGAGAAGAATGCCATTGTTGAGAGCCAAATGCAAAAAGAAACAGGGCTAAGTATGGCAGAGGCTCAGAAATTACAAGGAATGAGCAATGAAGAAATTATGGCGTATATGCAAGCCAATCCCGAAATGGCAGACCGTATGATGAAGCAGGGTCAGCAACAAGCCAAGAAAAATCAAGGATTTGCAATGTCAACCGCCAACCGTGAAAAGAAGCGTCAGCAATATCAGAAGCAGTTGGAAGAACTTACCGCTCCCGAAAAAGAGATGGATGAACTTTTCCTTCGTGAAAAAGCCGACATAGCCAAGAAGACCGCAGAGAAATGGGAGGCTTGCGAAGCATCATTCCCGGCCAAGACTGGACGAATGCAAGTGGAAGAAGGTGATGACGGTTGGATTTCCGTTTGGACAGAAGCCGAACAAAAAGAGGTGGACAGACTGAAACAGCAATGCTCGATAGAGTGTTGGACACTATGGCGTAACGCTGTAAGCCAACAGTTGGGACGCATAAAAACCTTGCTCCCTAATGCATATAAAGCCAACGAGGTATCCATCAGAATGTCGAAAGAAGTGGATGGTATCAATTTGAATCCTAACGCACCTTTGGTGTTGGCAAACAAGTATTTGGAAACTGCACGCGAATATGCAAGCGGTTATCCGTGTGATAGTGATAGGCATTAAAACAGTATAAGATTATGAAGAGACTGATATTATCATTATTCGTGGTGTTGCTGGGAGCAACATCGGCGATGGGGCAAAGGTCTTATTATGGAGAATGGGTCGTAAAATCGAGCGGACAACTAATTCGCAAGATTTATGATAATGGAAGTGTGATGCGATTAGACGAAATCGATGACAAAGGAGTGCATCCTTGCATCATTTTCAAGGATTCGGTAGTGATGTTGATGCCTGAGCAAAAAGCATACGGAGTATTCACGGGCGAATCAATGAAAGGCAAGAAGAGAACGATGCTGGGAGTAGAGAGTGAAATCATCCGAATAGACAAACAATACACATTCATCAAGAAAGAAGTTATTACCGGAGTAGAATGTACGCATTACCATTTCAAACAAACTGATGCTTCTAAGTACAATGCCGGTGGTATGACTGGAACAAACGAGGGCTCTCAAATCTATGACGTTTGGATTGCTCCCGATGTGCGTCACCCGATGCAGAAAGAAAATCCTAACGCTGTTAATCCTCGAATGGAAACAATGGGTAAGATTGTTTTCGGACCACAACCCGCCAATCTCTTCGTAGTGCCGAAAGGATACAAACGTATTGATATGGATGTAATGGCGGACGGTTTTAATCAGCAGATGAAGGGAATGTTCGAGCAACAGAAGAAAGCTACCGAAGATTTGCAAAAATTAGAGAAAGGCGAAAAGTCTTCCAACCAAGAACTGAATGAACTGATGGAAGGCTTCAAGGCCCTTGAAGAATTGATAAAAACAAAGAAGAAGTAATAACCTTAAAATTTACGGATATGAGAAAAGTATTTTTAGCACTTATGTGTATGGCAAGCCTCGTGATAATGACGGCTTGCGGTGGTGGTAACAACAATGCCAAGAAGGAAGCATCGGATATTTTGGACGATGCAAAGGAAATGGTAGAGAAAAGCGAAGTAGTTTCATCGGATTGGCCCGAAAATGAATTCACGAAACTTATTCCGAAGCCCGAAAACGTGAAGATTTCAGGTAACAAGAAGGTGGACAATGCGTACTACATCGGTCATACGATTGTGGTAGAAAATTGGTCAAAGGAAGATTGCAAGGCTTACATCGAAAAGTTGAAAGCAGCAGGTTTCACCAAGCCATTGGCCGGAATGAAGGATGTTATTACCAACGACAAGGAAACGATGTATTCCTTCGATGCTCTCAATGCGGATGGTGTTCATGCAAGCGTAGGCATTATGGGCAAGAATGGTACGATTAACATCAAAAAGAACAAATCGCAGGAATAAGGTTCTAACCATAAAATTCTACAACTATGGCATATTGTGGAAAATGTGGAAACCAGATTGACGAGGGTGTAAAGTTCTGCCCGTTTTGCGGAGCGGCTTTACAGGTGGCTCAACCCGAAACGGTTCAGCCCGAACCTCAGCAGCCCGTGCAACCCGAACCCACAGCGGAAGAGAAGTTGCAACAGGCTACACAGACCATCGATTCGGTGGCTCAGAAGTTAGGCAATACAGCCGACCACTCGGCTGAGTATGACAAGACAGATGCAGAGGCAAACAAGGTGATGGCATTGCTCTCATACTTCGGCATTCTGGTGTTGGTACCGATATTTGCAGCCAAGCACTCGCCGTTCGTTCGCTATCACGCCAATCAGGGAGTGGTGCTA
>JAFQBF010000162.1 GCA_017416735.1 Bacteroidaceae bacterium
AATGTACGGATGACGGATAGCTTGTACCATACCATAGGTATTTTCTTCCACCGTGCCGTGTTCGTAACAAAGCAGGTGAATGCCAGCAATTCGGATGTCCAGACGCTTCATCAACGCTTCATCGGCATCGAGGGTTCCCTTCCCGTCGAGGATGTTGATTTCGGCACCTAACATCAATTCGATGCCATACATCTGTCGGGGCACCACGTGGAGGTTTCGGAAATAAATGGGGTCGCAAGTGCCGGGGATGCCGGGCGTATGCTCCGTGATGCCGAGCAGCTTCAAGCCTTTCTCAGCCCCTGCCTTCGCCATTTCCTGAATGGTGCTGAACGCATGGCCACTGGCCAGCGTATGAGTGTGCATATCGAGTTCTATGTTCATATCTACATTATTGAGGATCTACATCATAATACACTATCAAGGAGCGGAACCGCTCGTCTTCCGCAATGGCTCGTTGCACGGCCATCAGATAGTCGCGCACCTTCGCCATCGAGGCGGTTTGCTCCACTTTCACTATCATCTTCTTGATATACAAGGTCTGAATCCTGGCAACGGGCGGTTTGTCGGGACCCAACACCCGGTCGCCCAATCCGGTGCGAAGATGTTGCGCCATCGTGTCCGAAGCCAAGTCGAGCACATCGGGCTTGCGATGCTTCAGATAGACGTATATCAAGCGATAGTAAGGCGGATAGCGGAAGAGCTGACGCTCCGCCAACTGGTCGAAGTACAACTGCTCGTAATCATTCCGCATCACTTGTTGGATGACCGGCAAGTCGGGCGATTTGGTCTGAAGGATGACCAATCCCTGCTTGTTCTTCCGTCCGGCACGACCTGCCACCTGAGCCATCAGTTGGAAAGCCCGTTCGTAGCTCCGGAAGTCGGGATAGTTCAGCATCGAGTCGGCATTGAGGATACCCACCACACTGACGTGCTGAAAGTCCAACCCCTTGGAAACCATCTGCGTACCTATCAATATATCGGTCTTTCCCTGCTCGAAATCGGCAATGATTTTCTCGTAAGCCGAACGGGTACGTGTGGTATCCAAATCCATTCGTGCCACCCTTACTTCGGGGAAGATGAGCTTGATATCATCCTCGATGCGCTCCGTGCCGAAACCCTTATGTTGAAGCTCCACGCCTCCACAAGCCGGACACGAGCGGGGCACTTGATAGGTACATCCGCAATAGTGGCAAGTGAGCACATTCAGGCCCTTGTGATAGGTCAGACTCACGTCGCAATTCTTGCACTTGGGCACCCAGCCACAGGTGTGACACTCTATCATTGGGGCAAAACCACGACGGTTTTGGAAGAGGATGACTTGCTCTTTTCTTTCCAAAGCATCGTGTATCTGTTTCACCAACATGGGTGAGAAAGGCCCTTGCATCCGCTTCTGATGCGCCAGTTCCTTGATGTCCACCCGTTCGATGTGCGGAAGCTGGATATCCTTATATCGCTCCTTCAACTCCACCAAGCCATACTTGCCGTTCGTGGCATTGAAGTAGGTTTCCACACTTGGCGTGGCGGTACCCAAAAGCACCTTCGCCCCATACATCGAGGCGAGCATAATGGCAGAGCTACGGGCATGGTATCGGGGAGCCGGGTCTTGTTGCTTGTACGTATTCTCGTGCTCCTCATCCACAATCACCAAGCCCAATCGCTTAAAGGGCAAGAAGATGGACGAACGGACACCCAGGATGACATCGTATTCCTCCTCGCCCAACTGCTTTTGCCAGATTTCCACCCGCTCTGCATCGGGGAACTTGGAGTGATAGACACCGAGGCGACTCCCGAACACCCGCTTCAGACGTTCGGTGATTTGGGTGGTCAAGGCAATTTCGGGCAAGAGATAGAGCACCTGCTTACCTGCCTTCAATGCTTCCTCGATGAGGTGGATATAGATTTCGGTCTTGCCACTGGAAGTTACCCCGTGAAGCAAACAGACATTCTTTTGGCGGAAATTATCAAGGATGGAGGTGAAAGCTTCTTGTTGAGCAGGGTTCAAGGCGTTACTATCTGAAGTCGTGATTCCCGACTTCTGCAAACGTCCGATTTCCTGATAATAGACTTCGAAGACCCCCTTATCCACCAAGCCATTGAAGATGGTAGTGGTAGCTCCGGCTTTCTCCAACAATTCCTTTTTGGTGACTTCCTTTAGATGTTCGCCACGGCCTGCCCATCCGGAAAGTTCTACATACTTCATCAGTACGGCCAGTTGCTTCTTGGCTCTTCCCATAGAGTCGAAAAGCTTCATCATCCCTGTTTCATCAAGATTGGGATTCGCCAAACGGACACGGGCTTCCGTGCGGGGTTTGTATTGTCGCTTGATGTCCTCCTTCACGAAGATGGCTTCCTTTTCGAGCAGACGTTTCACCACGGGAAGGATGTTCTTCAAGCCCATCGAACGCTGAAGCTGGGTGACGCATTGTTCCTTGTCGGCACTCAAGAGGTCGAGCAGGCGTTGTTCGCTATCGCCCAACGGATGGGTAGCTTCGAATTCATCATTATACACCACCACCGTCTCGCTTTCGAGTTTCATCCCCGATGGCAAGGCAGCCTTATAGACATCGCCCAACGTGCATAAATAATAGGTGGAAAGCCA
>JAFQBF010000023.1 GCA_017416735.1 Bacteroidaceae bacterium
GGTGGGTTCGAGTTCGCCCGAAATGGCTTTCAGGAAAGTCGATTTTCCGGCACCGTTCGCACCGATGACACCATAGATATTACCGTTGGTGAACTTCATGTTCACGTCCTTGTACAACACACGCTTGCCGAACTGAATGGCGAGATTGGAAACTGTTATCATATCTTCTTATCCTTAAATTTTGGTGATTATTTCTTAAGAGATTGCAAAGGTACGAAATCTATTTGAATTTCCCAAATATGCCGCCACCCGTGCAACACGCCTGCAATGTCTTGTCATTCAATGCAAAACTGTTGCACGAGTAGTGCAACGGGGCTGTTTCTCTGTCACAACGGCACCACCCTATATGCACTTCCGTATCGGGTTCGGGTACGCTCCACTCCCATCGCCAAAAGCATACGCCCCATATTGCTGACGCTCCTTCCGCGGAAGGCACTCGGGAAACGTTTCTGCATCCGGCAGAAAATTTCGGTGGACGACAACTGAACTCCCTCCTCGCCTTCCGAAGGCAGACGGAAGCAACGGAAGAACACATCCTGTTCGGGCGAATGTCGGTAGAACATCCGGTTATGTTCCTGAATCTCCTTTTCCTCGTCCGACGAGAACCAAAACCGCTCACCGCCAAGAAGTTCCGTTTTCAGTTGCGCATAGAGTTGGGCATAATCGGGCTTCGTGCAATCTATTTTCGCCTTCACCTCCACACACAGGAAACGTCGGCTTCCGGTGGTGTCGGTCAGCAATTCCTTCTGATTGCTGGTGCCGATGAAGGACGCAATCCTCGGCAACTGGCTATAATAGCTTCGGTGCGACTTGCGGAAAGTGAGCTTCTTCAGCTGCATCAGGTTCTTCAGGGTCGCCATACTCCGCACACCGTAGCGGTCGAACTCATCCATATTGATTAAGCCAAAAAGCGAGAGCTTCTGTTCGCATCCGCTTTGGCTGGTCAAATCGAACTTGTCGATGTAAAAACGTTGCAGTTCCTCCGGCAACAGCATCGAACAGAAGGTGGATTTGCAACGCCCCTGCTCGCTGCTGATTAATAAAGGAACCACGGCATTGGCGCACTGCCCGTCCAGGCCCATCCATTGAGCCACCATCGCCAACATCCAGCGATGGAATCCGTTCACCCACCAGCCTTCGTCCGATACCCTCCGTGCCAACTCCGCTATGCGGTCTTCCCCATCCCATTCGGGAAGCGAATCCACATATTCCACAAAGGGATGATATTCTGCGACTTGCTCGGAAAACAGCAGACGCGACACATCCTTGTCCCAACAGTTGACACCCTGTTTGCGGGCCTCCATACAGAAGGTGTTCAGCATCCGTTGATCGACCAAGCGGAAATCACCCTCTCCCCTTTTGCGAAATTCCGTCTGTTCGGTCAACACATTGAAACGGAAATCGTACTTGCCGAACAAGCAGGCCTCCAAGTCGTCCAGCAGAGAAGGAAGCGCCTTCTTCGGCTTCCCCTCTTGAGAGGGGCATAGGGTGTGCGACACACATTCCGAAGGTGTTTGTGACACGGCACATCCGGGAGTATTCCCGAACCATTTCTTAAAAAAATCCATCATTCTTTTCATCATAATCGGTTTGTTCTTGAGTTTTTCATACCGCAAATATAACATCTTAAACACCTGTTGTCAAGTGTTTTACACAAAAATCACATCTAATGGAAATACCCGCATTTTAGGGTGTAACCTCCTATATCCATTGATTATAATTCCTTGAAGTTTAGACTGTATCACTAAAATGATACAGTCGTTTCACTACAGTAATAATATCGTATCATTTAAGTGAAACATACGTATCACAAAAGTGATAAAGTCAAAAGATTTGCATCCGACAATGAATACGTCTGCATCCGTACAACGATACGACAGCAAGCTTAGGGATGTATCGACCACGTACAGCTCCGTTTATAGCCGGATGAATGAAGTCAGAGCTGTAAGATATTCATCATAAAAGTGATTCTTGATTACAACATTTGCATTCAGCGAAAAAACACCATTTCACAACTTGCGGATCCATCATCCGACCCCCCAAAGATTTATATTAGCGGAAACTGTGGCAGGGAAACACGCCCGTTACACTGCCCGTGCAACAGTTTCGTATTGATTCACAGAAAGTTGAAAGTTTGTTACACGGGTGGCAGCATTTTTTTGTTCTGATTTGGCCAGAACCTCTGATGTTGTGGCTATTTAGAGATTGTTTGGATTTCTTGGATAAACAGATTCTTAATAACACTGACACATACACATATTTTCAGCCAAGTTGTCAGTTTCCAGTCCCATATTCCCGGCTATTCTGTCACATTTCCTGTCAAGGCACGGAATTTGTTATAGAAAAAACAACTATATATATTGACAATAATAAAACTGCATACATTATGAGCAAAGAAATGAACCAACCTCAGGAAGAGGAAATCTTGAAGAACGAAGAACCTGTAGCCGAAAATGCGGCCCAAACCGAAGAAACACCGGCTGAAGAAACCGCACAAGCCGAAGAAACTCCGGCACAGGAACTGACCGTGGAAGAGCAACTGGCCAATATGCTGGCCGAAGCACAACAGATGGTGAACGAAGAAAAGGACAGATACCTCCGCCTGGCTGCTGAGTTCGACAACTACCGCAAGCGTACCCTGAAGGAAAAAGCTGAGCTCATCAAGAACGGTGGCGAAAAGACACTGACCGCCATTCTGCCCGTATTGGACGACTTCGAACGCGCTCTCAAGAATATGGAAGCAACCGAAGAAACCCGTGCGATGAAAGAAGGTGTGGAACTGATTTTCAACAAGTTCAACAAAGTACTCGAACAGGAAGGTCTCCAGAAGATTGAAACTGAAGGACAGGCTTTCGATGTGGATTTCCACGAAGCCATCGCCCTCATCCCCGCCCCGAGCGAAGACATGAAAGGCAAGATTCTGGACTGCGTACAGACCGGTTACAAGCTCAATGATAAAGTAATCCGTCACGCCAAGGTGGCCGTGGCACAATAAGAAAGGACAAATATGGCTGAAAAAAGAGACTATTACGAAGTGCTTGGCGTAGAAAAGACCGCCACGGAAGCCGAAATCAAGAAGGCATACCGCAAGCTCGCCATCCAATATCATCCCGATAAGAACCCCGGCGACAAGACTGCCGAGGAGAAGTTCAAGGAAGCTGCCGAGGCCTATAGCGTACTGAGCGACAAGGACAAGCGCGCCCGTTATGACCAATTTGGCCATGCAGGTATGGGCGGAGCAGCCGGTGGCGGCGGATTCAGCGGATTCAGCGACTTCGACATCAACGACATCCTGAACAGCGTATTCGGCAACGGCGGATTCGGAGGATTCGGAGGTTTTGGAGGATTCGGAGGCAGTGGAGGCGGACGTCCGCAACAGCGCAAGTTCCGCGGCTCAGATCTCCGCGTCAAGGTGAAGCTCAACCTCAAGGACATCGCCACCGGTGTGGAAAAGAAATTCAAGCTGAAGAAATACGTCACCTGCGAACACTGCCACGGAAGCGGCGCAGAAGGCAACTCGGGCACCGAGACTTGTCCGAATTGTCACGGAACAGGTAGCGTGACACGCACTCAGCAAAGCATCTTCGGCATGATGCAGACTCAGAGCGTTTGCCCCAACTGTAACGGCGAAGGCAAGATTATCAAGAACAAGTGCAAGCACTGCTCGGGCGAGGGCATCACCTACGGCGAAGAAGTAGTGGAAGTAAAAATCCCCGCAGGCGTGGCCGAAGGTATGCAACTCACCGTAAGCGGAAAGGGTAACGCCGGCAAGCACAACGGTGTGGCAGGCGATCTGCTCGTGGTAATCGAGGAAGAAGCACATCCGGACTTGATTCGCGACGAGAACGACTTGATTTACAACCTCTTGTTGGGTGTACCGACTGCCGCATTGGGTGGCACGGTAGAAATCCCGACCATCGACTCGAAGGTGAAGGTGAAAATTGAGCCGGGCACACAACCGGGCAAGGTGCTCCGTCTGCGCGGCAAGGGACTTCCCAGCGTGAACAGCTACGGATACAGCAACGGCACAGGCGACTTGCTGGTGAACATCAGCGTCTATGTCCCTGAACACCTTAGCAAAGACGAAAAGCAAGCCCTCGAAAAGATGCAGGCATCAGACAACTTTATGCCCAACCTAAGCATCAAGGAAAAGATTTTCAAGAAGTTCAAGAATTTCTTTGACTGACAACGATTCACCACAAAGTAACACAGAGTTTCACAGAGTTTTTATCTTTATACTCTGTGAAACTCCGTGTCCTCTGTGGTAAGAAAAACCAGCAACACTATGACCTACGAAGAAACCATTACCTATTTATATAATAGCGCACCTCTCTTCCAGAACGTGGGAGGAGACGCTTACAAGGAAGGACTGGAAACCACCCTGACACTGGATAAGCACTTCGGACATCCACACAGAAAGTTCCGCACCATCCACGTGGCAGGCACCAACGGAAAAGGATCCTGCTCGCACACCTTGGCAGCTATCCTCCAGTCGGCAGGCTACAAGGTCGGGCTATACACCTCCCCGCACCTCGTGGATTTCCGTGAACGCATTCGGGTAAACGGTGAGATGATTCCCCGGCAACGGGTCATCGACTTCGTTGAGCAACACAGAAGTTTCTTCGAGCCTCTGCATCCCTCCTTCTTCGAACTGACCACCGCTATGGCATTCAATTACTTTGCTGAGCAACAAGTGGATGTAGCGGTAATAGAAGTAGGTTTGGGAGGACGCCTGGACTGCACCAACATCATCCGTCCCGACCTCTGCGTCATCACCAACATCAGCTTTGACCACATCCAGTTCTTAGGTGACACGCTGGCGAAGATAGCCGCCGAGAAAGCCGGCATCATCAAACCCGGCATCCCCGTAGTGATTGGCGAAACAACTCCCGAGACAAAACCGGTGTTTATGGAAACCGCACAGAAACAAGGCGCACCCATCCATTTTGCTGAAGAAGAACAATTAGTAGTAAGCCATCTTCCGCAAAACGGGAAAAACTACTACTGGACAAGAGACTATCCACACCTGGAAGGCGAACTGGGTGGCCTCTGTCAAGTATACAACACCAATACGCTGATGAGTGCCATCCGTACATTGACAAACATCGGTTATAAAATAGAAGAGGAGCACGTGCGCAAAGGATTCGCCAACGTGTGTGCTTTAACCGGACTGATGGGACGCTGGCAGAAGATCCAGGAAATCCCAGCCACATTTTGTGATACCGGCCATAACAAGGCAGGCATCGAACTCATCTTGGAACAACTTTCCCTACAAAAATACCATCATCTGCACATCGTCATCGGTATGGTGAACGACAAAGACATTCGTGGTGTACTCAATATGCTACCTCGTAATGCCATCTATTACTTCACGAAAGCCAGCGTAAGCCGTGCCCTGAACGAACGCGAAGTGCAACGCCTGGCCAAGGAAGTGGCAGGATTGGAAGGTAACACCTACCCAAACGTAAAGGAAGCCTTCGAAGCTGCCAATGCCAACGCACAGAAAGACGACTTCATCTTTGTAGGCGGAAGCACGTTCGTCGTGGCAGACTTATTGAACGACAAATAAGAAATTCTCCGCAAAAAGTTTGGAAAGTTTAAAGAAAATCTTTTTATTTGCACTTAATTTAAGTGTATTATATAAAAAGATTTCCTACTATGATAAACACATCAAACCCAGGAGAAAATCTGTGCGGCCTTCAAAAAGCCGATTTTCAGAAAGTTATAGACGGCAAGCAGACCGACCTCTTCATTTTGAAGAACGAATCAGGTGCCGAGGTAGCCATCACCAACTATGGAGGAGCAGTAGTAGCCATTATGGTTCCCGACAAAAACGGCAACTATGCCAACGTCATCCAAGGCCACGACACCATCGACAAGGTAATCAATAGCCCCGAACCATTCCTCAGCACCCTCATCGGACGCTACGGAAACCGCATCGCCAAGGGCAAGTTCGAGCTCGACGGAAAAGAATATCAATTGGCCGTAAACAATGGCCCGAACCATTTGCACGGCGGTCCGACAGGCTATCATGCCCGTGTTTGGGATGCCGAACAGACAGACGCCCAGACTTTGAAGTTGCATTATCTCTCAGCCGATGGCGAAGAAGGTTTCCCGGGCAACCTTGACCTGACTGTCATCTACTCATTCTCGAACGAGAACGAACTCAAAATCGATTATTCTGCCACAACTGACAAAAAGACACTCGTTAACCTTACTCATCATGCATTCTTCAGCTTGTCAGGCTTGGCAAATCCTACCGCTTCTGTAGAAAACAACATAGTAACCATCAATGCCGACTGGTATACACCCGTGGACGAAACTTGCATTCCATTGGGCGAAATCGCACCGGTAGAAGGCACTCCAATGGACTTCCGCACCCCTCACGTGGTAGGCGAACGCATCAACGACTACAGTTTCCGCCAGCTCGAAATCGGCAAGGGATACGACCATTGCTATGTATTGAACAAGCGTGAAGCCGGTTCGCTCACCTATGCAGCCAAGTGTGTGGAACCTATCAGCGGACGTTGCTTGGAAATGTGGACAACCGAACCTGGCGTACAACTCTATACGGCTAACTGGCTGAGCGGATTCGAAGGTTACAAGGGAGCGACATTCCCCGAAAGAAGTGCTATCTGCTTCGAAGCGCAACACTTCCCCGACACCCCGAACAAGGGTCACTTCCCATCATGTGTCCTTACACCAGGTAACGAATACAAGCAAGTGACTATCTATAAGTTCAGCGTAGAAAAATAACAATCATTAAATATTAAAAAATTAAAGTATCATGAATCAACAAAAAAAACAATGGGGTGCGATTGTCGTGATGATTGCCCTCTTCGCTATGATTGCCTTCGTGACCAACCTGTGCTCACCGATGGCTAACATCATCAAGGCTCAGGGAGAAATCTCGGAAGTATTGGCACAAATCGGTAACTATGGTAACTTTATCGCTTACCTGATTATGGGTATCCCGGCCGGTATGCTCATCTCAAAAGTAGGCTACAAGAAGACAGCCTTGATTGGTCTTGCCGTAGGTATCGCCGGTATCCTCATCCAGTGGGGAAGCAGCTTGATGGACGCGAAAGAAAACTTGGGTCTCGTATTTGCCGTTTATTTGATCGGCGCATTCATCTCAGGTCTCTGTATGTGTATCTTGAACTGCGTGGTTAACCCGATGTTGAACCTCCTCGGCGGTGGCGGTAACTCCGGTAACCAGCTCATCCAGACAGGTGGTGTATTCAACTCTTTGGCTGCTGTAGCCGTTTACATCATTATGGGTGCTTTGATTGGTGAAGTTACATCTGAAACCAAAATTGCTGATGCAACCCCTGCATTGATGATTGCCTTGGCTATCTTCGTTGTAGCATTCATCACTATCCTCTTCACCAAGATTGAAGAACCGGAACAGGCTCCGGTAGATATGAGCCTCGTGAAGGGCGCTTTGAAGTATCGTCACTTCGTATTGGGTATCATCGGTATCTTTGTATATATGGGTATCGAAGTAGGTACACCGACTTACGTGAACATGTATTTGGTAAACACTCCTGAATTGGGCATCAACGCTGCAACTGCCGGTTTGATTGTTGCCGTATATTGGGCATTGATGATGGTAGGCCGCTTCGTAGGTGCATCCATCGGTAGCAAGGTTTCAAGCCGCGCTATGATTACTACCGTATCTATCCTGACATTGATTCTCGTTTCATTCGGTATGTTTGCTCCAACAGACGTAACTGTTAACGTTCCTGGTATTGACTGGGCTAATTTGAGCCTTATCTGGGCTAAAGTTCCGGTAGGAATCTTTGCATTCCTGTTGGTTGGTCTCTGCTCTTCTGTTATGTGGGGTGGCATCTTCAATATGGCCGTAGAAGGTTTGGGTAAGTATACAGCCGTTGCATCCGGTATCTTTATGACAATGGTATTCGGTTGCGCCGTAATGCTTGCTATTCAAGCTCAGGTTGCCGAAATGACAGACTATATGACCAGCTACTGGGTAGTATTGTTCTGTGCTGCATACTTGTTGTTCTACGCTTTGGTAGGCTCGAAGGTAAAGAAATAAATAACCTTATAATATTAACTTTTTAATACTTATAACATCATGGATATAGAATTCGTAAGAAGTCGCTTCATCAAGCATTTTGATGGCACTACAGGCTCAGTATATGCATCTCCAGGCCGTATCAACCTCATCGGTGAACACACCGACTACAATGGTGGTTTCGTATTCCCGGGTGCAGTAGATAAAGGTATGATTATCGAAATCAAACCGAATGGTGAAGATAAAGTCAAGGCTTATTCTATCGACTTGAAGGACTATGTAGAATTCGGCTTGAATGAGGAAGATGCTCCACGCGCCAGCTGGGCAAGATACATTTTCGGTGTATGCCGTGAAATGATCAAGCGTGGCGTAGAAGTGAAAGGTTTCAACACAGCATTTGCAGGTGACGTGCCCCTCGGTGCAGGTATGTCTTCTTCAGCAGCATTGGAAAGCGCATACGCATACGCTATCAATGACTTGTTCGGTGACAACAAGATTGACAAGTTCGAATTGGCCAAGGTAGGTCAGGCAACTGAACATAATTACATCGGCGTGAAGTGCGGTATCATGGACCAGTTTGCTTCTGTATTCGGTAAGGAAGGTAGCTTGATGCGCCTCGATTGCCGTTCATTGGAATACCAATATTTCCCGTTCAAGCCGGAAGGCTACCGTTTGGTATTGGTTGACTCAGTGGTTAAGCACGAATTGGCTTCTTCAGCATACAACAAGCGTCGTCAGAGCTGCGAAAACGTAGTTGCTGCTATCGCCAAGAAACACGAAGGTGTACAATTCTTGCGCGACTGTACGTTGGAAATGCTGGCCGAAGTGAAGGAAGAAGTTTCAGCAGAAGACTATATGCGTGCTGAATATGTAATCGAAGAAATCCAACGCGTATTGGACGTATGTGATGCTTTGGAAAAGGGCGATTACGAAACAGTAGGTCAGAAGATGTTCGAAACTCACCATGGTATGAGCAAGAAGTACGAAGTAAGCTGCGAAGAGCTTGACTTCTTGAACGACGTGGCATTCGATTGCGGTGTGACAGGCTCACGCGTAATGGGCGGTGGCTTCGGTGGATGTACAATCAACCTCGTGAAGAACGAATTGTACGAAACATTCATCACTACAGCCAAGGAACGTTTCAAAGAAAAATTCGGTCGTAGCCCGAAGGTTTACGATGTAGTAATCAGCGATGGTTCTCGCAAATTGCTCTAATAAACCTCAAAAAAACACATAAAAGAAGAATACCGCCTACTAATTAGGCGGTATTTTTTTATATATATTAAAGATTTGCTTATCTTTGCACTAAAATTCAATACCCTAATCTGTTATGAACGATATAAAAGTTATGAATCATGCAGCAGATAACATCCGTATCCTGACTGCTGCGATGGTAGAAAAGGCAAAATCAGGTCACCCAGGTGGTGCTATGGGTGGTGCCGATTTCATCAACGTATTGTATAGTGAATATTTGCAGTTTGATCCGGAAAATCCGAAATGGGAAGGTCGTGACCGTCTGTTCCTCGACCCGGGACATATGTCACCGATGTTGTATGGCGTATTGTCTATGACCGGTCACTTCACCCTCGAAGAACTTCAACAATTCCGCCAATGGGGCTCTCCTACCCCGGGACATCCTGAATTGAACGTAATGCGTGGAGTTGAGAATTCTTCAGGTCCTCTCGGACAGGGACACACATACGGTATCGGTGCCGCCATTGCCGCCAAGTTCCTGGCAGCCCGCACCGGTAATCCAACATTCAGCAAGGAAACCATCTATATTTATATCTCCGACGGCGGTATTCAAGAAGAAGTGTCACAAGGTGCAGGACGTGTAGCCGGACACTTGGGCTTGGACAATGTCATTATGTTCTACGATGCCAACGACATCCAGCTCTCGACTGAAGTGAAGGAAGTAATGACGGAAGATACTGCAATGAAGTATCGTTCGTGGGGATGGAACGTAATGGAAATCGACGGAAACGATTGCCAGCAAATCCGCGAAGCCCTTGATGCAGCCAAGAAGGAAGACAAGCGTCCGACTTTGATTATTGGTAAATGTGTGATGGGTAAAGGTGCCCGCAAGGCAGATGGCTCATCTTACGAAAACACCACCAAGACACATGGCGCACCTCTCGGTGCAGAGGCTTGCAAAAACACAATCCTCAACTTAGGCGGAGATCCTGAAAATCCCTTCGTGATTTTCGAAGACGTGAAGGCGATGTACGCCAACCGCAAGGAAGAATTGAAGGCAATCGTAGCCGAACGTCACGCTGAAGAAGACGCTTGGGCAAAAGCCAACCCGGAAAAGGCAGCTCAGCAAAAGGCTTGGTTCAACAATGAAGTACCCGAAATAGACTGGGCAAGCATCCAGCAGAAAGCCAACGACCCGACACGTAACGCTTCGGCAACCGTACTCGGCGTATTGTCGGAAAAGGTTCCTAATATGATTGTATCATCAGCCGACCTCTGCAACTCAGACAAGACTGACGGATTCTTGAAGCATACACACTGCATCGTTCCAGGAGACTTCAGCGGCGGATTCTTCCAAGCAGGTGTAGCCGAATTGACAATGGCTTGTATCTGTATCGGTTTGGCTCTCCACGGTGGTGTCATTGCCGGTTGCGGTACATTCTTCGTGTTCTCTGACTATATGAAACCTGCTATCCGTATGGCAGCATTGATGAGACTTCCGGTGAAATTCATCTGGTCACACGATGCTTTCCGCGTAGGCGAAGATGGCCCAACCCACCAACCGGTAGAACAAGAAGCACAAATCCGTCTGTTGGAAAAGATGAAGAACCATTTGGGCAAGAATTCTATGCTCGTTCTCCGTCCGGCTGACGTGGAAGAAACAACCGTAGCTTGGAAACTTGCGATGGAAAACAACGATACTCCAACTGGTTTGATTTGCTCACGCCAAAATGTAACCAACTTGCCAGAAGGAACCAACTATGCAGAAGCTGCCAAGGGTGCATACATCGTGAAGGAAGACGAAAACTACGATGTAATCTTGCTCGCATCAGGCTCAGAAGTATCTACATTGGTAGCCGGTGCTGAACTCTTGGCTAAAGACGGCATCAAGACACGTATTGTCTCTGTACCATCTGAAGGTTTGTTCCGCACTCAAAGCAAGGAATATCAGGAAAGTATCCTGCCTACAGGTGCAAAGATATTCGGTTTGACTGCCGGTATCCCTGCCAACCTCTATACATTGGTAGGCTATAATGGCAAGGTTTGGGGTATGGAATCATTCGGTTACTCAGCACCGTTCAAGGTTCTCGATGAAAAGTTAGGCTTCAACGCCGAGAATGTGTATAACCAAGTAAAAGCAATGCTCTAATGAAAACAATCGGATTGGCAAGTGACCACGCAGGTTACGAATTGAAAGAATATGTAAAGACTTGGCTCGAAGCCAAAGGATGGGAATACAAGGATTTTGGTACTTACAGCACAGACAGCTGTGACTATCCCGATTTCGCCCACCAATTGGCCGTAGCAGTCGAAGCAGGTGAATGTTATCCAGGTATCGCAATCTGTGGTAGTGGTGAAGGCATCAGTATGACCTTGAACAAGCATCAAGGCATCCGTGCTGCATTGGTTTGGATTCCTGAAATCGCTCATATGACCCGTCTGCACAACGATGCCAACGTATTGGTTATGCCGGGACGATACATCGATACGGAAACAGCCGCCCAAATTATGGAAGAATTCTTCAACACCGAGTTTGAAGGAGGCCGTCACCAGAAAAGAATCGACAAAATACCTGTGAAATAATATTTATTCACATATTATCACTAAAAAAAGGGAAGCTTTATAGCTTCTCTTTTTTTATTTTTCATATCTTTGCTAAACATTAAGAAACAACAAATAGGAATAATATGAAAACAATTTTATCATTACTTTTGATCTGTCTTCCCATCACCTTATTTGCTCAAACAAATACCCAATATCTGGAAGGTGCTGTCCCATTAAAAGACGGGAAAGTTACATTCACATCAGAAATCAGCATTCCCGGTCTGTCCCAAAAACAAATTTATGAAACCATACTCCAATGGGCCAATAAACGTTTCCAACCCGACGAAACATTCAACGATCGTGTCCTCTACCAAAACCCGGAAGATGGAGATATCGTAATTGGCGGTGAGGAATATTTAACCTTTACCAACACATCGTTCTCATTGGACAGAACACGCATCTATTACATGATGCGTATATCTTGCCTACCCGAAAAGTGCAACATCAACATTACACGCATCCGTTATTGGTATAACGAAGCAAGAGACGGTGGTGAAAAATACACTGCAGAAGAATGGATTACAGACAAATATGCCTTGAATAAGTCCAAGACTAAATTATATCCAATCAGTGGTAAATTCAGAAGAAAAACCATTGATTTGAAGAATGAACTTATCAACGATATAAATACAACATTCAAGCAGATACTGCAAGAACAAGATATACGGAATATTCCTAAGACTCAAGTAGTCAATCAGCCTACATCGACACCGAAGGAACAACCACTTGTAGCATTACAACCGGCAACTCCTGTACAACCAATAGCACAGGCTCAACCCGCTACATCCGACAATCAAGAATCACTCATCGCACAAGCCACCCGCATGACCATCACAGCCGGCAATGATGAACAATTCGAAATCAGCAAGGAATGTTGGGGCGGTTTCGGTGAATTCTTTGGCAAAAAAGTAGCCTACCTTCTCATCGATACCCAAAAGACGATGGGTAATTTGTTGATGACACAAAGCGAAAGTTACAAAATTTCATTCTTCACACCCGACAACAGTCAACCAGCATTGGTTATCAACTGTAAAAAGCTGATGAGCCAAAACATCAATGGCGAGGAAGCAAAAAAAATGAGTCCAAATTGTGAGACTGCGAAATCTTACAACATGTATGTAGGTGAAGTCTTAAAATAAATTGTATCTTTGCGAAATGAAAGGAAATTTTTATGCTATCCAAGAGTTAATAAAGGAAGGGAAATCAGAGGAAGCCATCCGGCAATTGGATAATTACATACACACTCACCCGGATTGCAACGATGAACCTTACTACCTGTTGGGAAACGCCTATCGGAAGCAAGGCAATTGGCAATTGGCCCTCAACAACTATATGGAAGCAATGGAACGAAATCCGGAAAGCCCAGCCGTCAGTGCATATCAGATGATGATGGACATTCTGAATTTCTACAATAAAGATATGTATAACCAATAATAAATAGCTATGGCAAAAATCAAAGGCGCTGTCGTGGTAGATACAGAACGTTGCAAAGGATGCAACTTATGTGTAGTAGCATGCCCACTGAATGTGTTGGCATTAACCACCAAAGGAGTGAACAAGAGAGGATATACTTTCGCCCAAACCGTATTGGAAGACACATGCATCGGATGCGCTTCCTGTGCAACCGTATGCCCGGACGGATGTATCTCTGTATATAAAGTAAAACAACAATAAATCAGAAAGATATGGCAGAAGAAGTAGTTTTAATGAAGGGTAACGAAGCCATTGCCCATGCCGCCATCCGTTATGGTGTGGACGGCTATTTCGGCTATCCCATCACTCCACAATCGGAAGTGCTGGAAACCCTTGCCGAACAGAAGCCATGGGAAACAACCGGAATGGTAGTAGTACAGGCTGAAAGTGAAGTATCGGCCATCAATATGGTCTATGGAGGCGCAGCCACCGGTAAAATGGTGATGACTTCATCATCCAGTCCTGGTGTCAGTTTAAAACAAGAAGGTATTTCCTATTTGGCAGGTGCCGAACTTCCTTGCTTAGTAGTAAACGTTATGCGTGGAGGTCCTGGACTTGGAACCATCCAACCTAGCCAAGCTGATTATTTCCAAACCGTTAAGGGCGGAGGTCATGGTGACTATCGCTTGATAGCTCTTGCCCCTGCATCGGTTCAAGAAATGGCAGATTTTGTAGGTTTGGCATTCGACCTCGCCTTCAAGTATCGAAATCCAGCCATTCTCTTGGCAGACGGCGTGATTGGTCAAATGATGGAAAAAGTAGTATTGCCAGAACAGCGTACCCGACTCACCGATGAAGAAGTGATTGCACGTTGTCCATGGGCTGCTAACGGAAAAACAGCCGGTCGCAAGCCAAACATCATTACTTCCCTTGAACTCGACCCGTCTGAAATGGAAAAGCGAAACATCCACCTTCAGGCCAAGTACGCTGAAATAGAAGCCAATGAAGTACGATACGAAGAAATAGACTGCGAAGATGCCGAATACCTTATCGTAGCCTTCGGTTCTTGTGCACGTATCGCACAGAAGACTATGGAATTGGCCCGCGCAGAAGGTATCAAGGTAGGTTTGCTCCGCCCGATTACTTTGTGGCCGTTCCCAAGCAAAGCCATTGCAGCACGTGCAGCCCAAGTAAAAGGTATCTTGACCGTAGAATTGAATGCCGGACAAATGGTAGAAGATGTGAAGCTGGCCGTAGAATGCAAGGTACCGGTAGAACATTTCGGACGCTTGGGTGGTATCGTTCCCGATCCAGACGAAGTGGTAAATGCCTTAAAGACCAAACTGATTAAATAATAAGCGTATGAACACTGACACGATTAGAAGCATACTGAATATGGTATTCATTGTTTTAGCCATTGCATGCGTCATTACTTATTTTGTGGTCGAAGATTTCACCACATTCATTTACGTATGCGCTGCAGCCATATTCGTCAAATTGTGTGAATTCTTTTTACGCTTCATGTTCTAACAGGAGGAAATATTATGACAAGAGAAGAAATAATTAAACCCGAAAACTTGGTTTACAAGAAACCAACGTTGATGAATGATAATCCGATGCACTATTGCCCTGGTTGTAGCCATGGTGTAGTACATAAACTCATAGCAGAAGTCATCGAAGAAATGGGAATGGAGAACCAGACAGTCGGTGTATCACCGGTAGGTTGTGCCGTATTTGCATACAACTACCTTGACATCGATTGGGAAGAAGCCGCCCATGGACGTGCACCAGCTTTGGCAACGGCGATTAAACGTTTGTGGCCAAACCGACTTGTGTTTACATACCAAGGCGACGGAGATTTGGCATGTATCGGTACTGCTGAAACCATCCATGCCTTGAATCGTGGTGAAAACATCACTATCATCTTCATCAACAATGCCATCTATGGTATGACTGGTGGACAAATGGCTCCTACTACATTGTTAGGTATGAAGACCGCAACCTGTCCATACGGACGCGACGCCGCCATCCATGGTTATCCTTTGAAGATGACAGAAATCGCAGCTACGTTGGAAGGTACAGCCTACGTCACCCGTCAGTCTGTACATAGCGTTCCAGCCATCCGCAAAGCAAAGAAAGCCATCAGAAAGGCATTCGAGAATTCCATGAACGGCAAGGGCTCCAATTTGGTAGAAATTGTATCAACTTGTAATTCAGGTTGGAAAATGACTCCAGCTGCAGCCAACAAGTGGATGGAAGAAAACATGTTCCCATTCTATCAGTTGGGAGACCTTAAAGATAAAGAATAAAAGTAAAAGACTTATGAAACAGGAAATCATTATAGCAGGATTCGGTGGTCAGGGTGTTTTGTCTATGGGCAAAATTTTGGCATACTCCGGACTTATGGAAGACAAGGAAGTGACTTGGATGCCAGCATACGGTCCCGAACAACGTGGTGGTACTGCCAACGTGACCGTTATTGTAAGCGACGAACGTATCTCCTCTCCTATTTTGAGTCAATACGATACCGCCATTATCTTGAACCAACCCTCGTTGGCCAAGTTTGAAAATAAGGTAAAGCCTGGTGGTATCCTCATCTACGATGGATACGGCATTATGGAACCTCCTACCCGTAAAGACATCCAGGTATATCGTATCGATGCCATGGATGAAGCCAACGAACGTGGTATGGCCAAGACATTCAACATGATTGTTCTGGGCGGTTTGCTGAAGCTTCGCCCGATTGTCGAAATTGAAAGCGTATTGAAAGCTTTGCGCAAGACATTGCCCGAGCGCCATCACAAATTGATTCCGATGAATGAAGAAGCTATCCACATCGGAATGGACATCATCAAGCCCGTAGAAGTTTAATAAACTTTAAAGGATATGCAAAAAGGAGAAGCTTTCTTAGACAGAAAGTTTCTCTTTTTCGTTTTATATTGTATCTTTGCGACATGATGAAAATGAAACATAAATATATATCTATTTTTATATGCCTTTTGTGCTGCCTCTCACCGGTTTTCGCACAAAACACGCTGAACAACCAATTCGGAACTTCTGCCAGTGGTAGAAGCTTAGGTACTCATGACCGGAACGGAAACCCTATTGATACAACAGCCGTTACCGATGCCAAAACCATTCCCATCGGACTATACTCCTGGAAAGTGACTCGTCGGTTAGGTAATATTATACCTGTACCTGTAGATACATTACAAGCTGGTTTCCAAAATTCGAACGACCCAGCCGGGCCTACAGGTCAATACAACTATTTGGGAAATTTAGGTTCTCCCCGTATGTCGCGCATATTTTTCGACCGTAAAGAAGAAAGCCAATTCTTCTTTACCGATCCCTATGACCAATCTGTGCTTCGTCCAGAAGACGTAACTTTTACCAACACCTTGTCTCCTTATACGAACCTTACTTATTACAAGAGTTTCAATAGCCGAAACAGCGAAGAACGGTTCAAGTCATATTTCGCAATCAATGCAAACAAACGATTGGGGTTTGGTTTCTATATCGACTACCTTTACGGACGAGGTATGTACAACAATCAGTCCACTGCCTTCTTCAATGGCGGTTTGTTCTCCAGCTACCGAGGCGACAAATACGAAATGCATTTCATCTTCAACAACGACAACTTGAAAATGCGTGAAAATGGCGGTATTACAGACGACCGATACATCACCGACCCGCTTGAAATGGCAGAAGGGAAGAAACAATATGCTTCGACAGACATACCTACACTTTTCAATAAAGTATGGAATCACAATACCAGCTACCACACTTTCTTGACTCACCGTTACAACCTTGGTTTCTACAAGGAAAGAGAAGACAGTGTAACAACCGATTCTGTTCAAATTGTTCAGGACTTTGTACCCGTCACCAGTTTTATCCACACATTGGAATTGGATTTGAACGGCCGCAAATACATTACACAAGATGATAACCAAAACAGAGATTTCTTTGAACATACATATTTCGGTAATGATTCTATCGACAAAAACCGACGAACATCCATTCGGAATACCTTTGGCATCTCCCTACGTGAAGGTTTCAACAAATGGGCAAAGGCTGGATTGACCGCTTTCCTGACTCACGAATACCGTGATTTCACCCTACCCGACTCTACCAACATACCCGGAGAAAGAGTCATCAAGCACTATAAGGAAAATGTAGTTTATGTAGGTGGAGAATTATTAAAGCAACAAGGTAACCTGTTACATTACAAGGTATTGGGTGAATTTGCTGTTGCAGGTGAAGACGCTGGCCAATTCCGTGTAGAAGGAAATGGAGACTTGAATCTGAACATATTGGGTGATAGTGTACGTCTGGATGTAAATGCCTATGTTAAAAACTTGAATCCTGTATTCTATTACCGCAATTTCCACTCCAAGCACTATTGGTGGGATCATTCAGACTTATCAAAGATTATGCGTACCCGTATAGAAGGCAAACTGAATTTCAAACGCTTCGGAACTACCTTACGTGCAGGTGTTGAAAATATAAAGAACTATACATATCTGGCAAATACCAGCCTACCTGTTACCAACAATCAAGGTGAGATTACAGGCTTCAAGAATAATGCTTCAGTTTTCCAGCATAGTGGAAATATACAGATATTTACTGCGATGTTACAGCAGAAACTTAAGTTCGGCATTCTTCATTTGGACGGTGAAGTTGTTTATCAAAAATCCAGCGAACAATCCATCCTTCCTTTGCCTGAATTGTCGGCATACGGTAACCTTTATCTCAAAGGAGGTCTCGTCAAAAATGTACTTCAAGCCGAATTGGGTGTTGACGTACGTTACTTCACCAAATACAATGCGCCCGACTATTCACCGGTCATCGGCCAATTCTACTTGCAGAATCCTAAAAATCAGATAGCAATTGGTGGTTGTCCAATGGTAAATGTATATGCCAACCTACACTGGAAACGCACACGCATCTTCCTGATGATGTACAATGTAAACCAGACAATGGGCAATTCGCGTTATTTTTTGGCGCCTCATTACCCGATAAGTCCAAGAATCTTAAAATTAGGCATTTCGTGGAATTTCTTTGACTAATCTTTGCCACTATGAAGAAATATCTAAAATATGGAATAATGGGAGTATTGGCCGTCACCTTGTCAGCCATCCTTTTCAAGCCTCAGCCTAAAGAAGAGACAGTACAATCTTCACGCAGCTACGAAGAAATTCTCCATTCCGGTGTTCTTCGCGCCGTAACCGAATACAATTCCATCAGTTTCCATGTGCAATCCGACACATTGGAAGGGCTTCATTACGAATTGTTGCAAGCCTTTGCTCGTGACAAGGGGTTAAAAGCAGAGATTACTCCCGAAATGAATTTAAGAAAACGTACCGAAGGTATCCTGAACGGTACGTACGATTTGCTGGCCAACAATGTATTAATCAGCAGTGAGCGAGACGATCCAATTCTTTTCACGGATCCTATATTGCTAAGCCGCCAGATGTTGATTCAAAGAAAAGATAGCACTCGCATCAACAGTTTACTTGAGCTGGCACGTAAAACCATACACATCGTAAAAGGTTCTCCATCCATTCTGCGTATCCAAAACTTAAGCAGTGAAATTGGAGATACCATTTACATAAAAGAAGTAGAAAAATATGGTCAGGAACATCTGCTGGATATGGTTGCTAATGGCGATATCGACTATGCCGTATGCGACGAAGGTATCGCACGTAAAACCATACACGACTTATCCCAACTCGACATTGAAACGCCTATTAGCTTCTCCCAATTTTACTCTTGGGGAGTACATAAAGAGAACACTATTTTTCTGGACAGCCTGAATGATTGGTTAAATACTTATAAGCAAACGGATGCCTTCCAGAAACTGATGAAAAAATATTCCATCAATTATAAGAAGCAATGACATGAATACACTCGATAAAGTAAAGTGGGGATTTATCGGTTGCGGTGAAGTAACCGAAAAGAAAAGTGGTCCTGCCTTCAGTATGATACCGAATTCCAAAGTAGTGGCAGTTATGAGCCGTAAGGCAGAAAAGGCCGAATCGTATGCCCGTCGTAACAACATTCCCCGTTGGTACACCGATGCTCAACTGCTAATTGGTGATGAAGATGTCAATGCTGTGTATATTGCTACTCCCCCTTCTTCGCATGCCACCTTCGCCATTATGGCCATGAAAGCCGGCAAACCCGTATATATCGAAAAACCAATGGCGGCTACCTACGAAGACTGTGCCCGCATCAACCGTATCTCCCGTGAAACGGGTGTGCCTTGCTTTGTTGCTTATTACCGTCGTTACCTACCCTACTTTCAGAAAGTCCGCGAACTGGTACTTCAAGGTGAGATAGGCAATATCATTAACGTACAGATCAGATTCGCCCAACCTCCTCGCGCTATGGACTACAACAACATTGACCGTCCATGGCGTGTGCAAACCAATATCGCAGGCGGTGGCTATTTCTACGATTTGGCTCCCCATCAGTTGGATTTGCTTCAAGAGATGTTCGGCTGCATTCTCGAAGCCGAGGGATACAAGAGTAACCGAGGTCGTCTGTACGATGCAGAAGATACCGTCAGTGCCTGTTTTAAGTTTGAATCCGGTCTGCCAGGTTCTGGTTCCTGGTGCTTTGTGGCTCACGAATCAGCCAAAGAAGACCGTATCGAAATCATCGGTGATAAAGGAATGCTCAGTTTCTCTGTATTTACTTATGACCCCATCACTCTACATACAGAAAGAGGTGTGGAAACTTTCCTTCCCGAAAATCCACCGCATGTACAGCTCCCGCTGATACAAGCCGTAGTCGAACATTTACGGGGAAAAAGTGTTTGCACTTGCGATGGATTAAGTGCTACAACCACCAATTGGGTAATGGACCGCATTTTGAACAAATTATAAGAAAGAAATGATACCTGTACGTTACTTCATGACTTTCCTTCTTTTCTTCCCTTTTGCTCTCTATGCTCAGGAAGAAAAGAAAGATACGGTTATACAGGAACGTAAGACATTGGGTACTGAAGTAGAAAACCTGACCGATGACATCGCTAAAGCAGTTCGCCACACCGGCCGACGCATCCGCCGTAAGGTCAAGGATTTCAATGCTATCGATACCGTATATATTTCTCCCAATCTATATAATTTGGCATTTATGCTGGAACAAAGCACCTGGTATGAACATTATCGTTTGGGTAACAATGCAGGAAACCACTCACAACAGCTCAACTTTTCTCCAACTTTAGGAACAAAGCTCGGCATCTATTTTGGGTGGCGATGGATATTCTTAGGCTACACATTCGATGTGGAAGACCTTTTCGGCAACAACAAGAACAAGCCTAAGAAAAAGGAGATGTCACTAAATATCTACAGTTCCAAATTCGGTATCGATCTCTATTACCGCAAAACGGGAAGCGACTTTAAACTACGCTCGTACGAAGGGTTCGACTTGAACGAGCCATCGCATAAAAACATTCATTTCGATGGGCTTCAGAGCCGCATCAAAGGGCTGAATGCTTACTGGATTTTCAATCACAAGAAGTTTTCATATCCGGCTGCATACAGCCAATCCACCAACCAACGCCGAAGTGCCGGTTCTTTCATGGCTGGATTTTCTTATTCGCAACACCGCATTTCTTTCGACTATAGTAAGCTTCCTCCACAGATGCTCAGTCAATTGAGTCCCAGTTTTCAGTTCAGTCACATCAAGTATTCGGATTACAGTCTCGGTTTTGGATATGGATATAATTGGGTATTTGCCAAGAATTGGGTATCCAACCTCTCGCTACTACCGGGTATCGGTTACAAGAAATCTCGTATCGATGACAATGATTTCAAAAATGAGAGTTGGATAAAGGACATCAATTTCGATTTAATCACCCGTGCCGCCATTGTCTATAACAACGCTAAATATTTTGTAGGAGCCTCATTGGTGCTACATACATACGATTACCGGAAACCTAACCTTTCCGTTACCAACTCATTCGGCACACTCCGCATTTATGCTGGATTCAACTTCTGGCGTAGGAAATAAAAGAAGTGTCATCCTTCGCGTTGCTCAGGATGACACTTTGTTATGTGATTTCATTACACACCCACACTTCTATTACTTCAGGATTTCCATTTCTTCCAACAAGTGGCTTGCACCGGCCAACTTGTCAATCACAAACAAGGCAAAACGGATATCGAGCGAAATGTTACGACAGATTTCAGGGTCGTAAAGCACATCGCTCATAGTGCCTTCCCATACACGGTCGAAGTTCACACCAATCAAGTTACCTTCAGCATCGAGTACCGGAGAACCGGAGTTACCGCCACTGGTATGGTTGGTAGCTATAAAGGCTACCGGTACAGAACCTTCCGATTCCCATTGGCCATAATCCTTGGTTGCGTGGAGGTCACGAAGCTTCTGAGGGATGTTATAATCGTAGATTTCCGGATTGTCCTTTTCGATGACACCGTCCAACGAAGACACCGGCGTGTAGTAGATGGCATCTGCCGGCTTGTAACCTTTCACTTTACCATAAGTGACACGCAGGGTGGAGTTTGCATCCGGATAGAAAATCTTGCCACCGTTGGTCGCATCGTTGTATTCCATCTGACCCTTCATATAAGCACGATAAAGAAGGTTAATTTCCTTATTGACCGCTATCAAAGTCGGCGCAATGTTTTCGCGGAACCAATCGTTGGTATTCTTATAGATTTCGGCAGCCATTTCCAGATTCGGAGTTTCGGTAAACAAAGCATCTGCCCAAGCTTCGATGCTACCGAACTTCTGGAGCTGTTCCTTGAAATACGGAGACTTGTACTTGTCGGCAATGTTCTTGTTGTATGCATTATATAGAGCCACGAAACAAGCCTTGTCAATCGGCATATGGTAATCCTTGTAGAAGCGTTCGGCACCACGTTGTCCTCTACCTGCAAAACCGATGATTTCCACGGCATTCAGGGCTTCCGACTGATAATCCTGTACCAACGAGAGTTCTTCAATAGAACCATAGAGTTCCTTGAAACGTGTCACCAAACCTTCGTATTCAGGCTTGCCCTTTGCCCACTGGTCAAACTTGGCTTCGAAAGCCTGCTTGTTTTCCACGGCATGATTCTTGATAAGACCTTTGGCTTCACCCTGCCACTTCTTCCAAGCATTGGCTACACCGGCTTGTTTCGATGCATACTTGATGCGAACAGCCTGGTCCTTGTTCATTTCTTCCTTCTGGATGTCCAGACGAAGAGTACGCAAGGCAATCTTATGAGGATTGGACGTGTAAGCTGTATATTTCACGGCATCCGAGAAAAGGTATTCTCTGGTTGAACCCGGGAAACCATAGACCATCGTGAAATCGCCTTCCTTGATGCCACGGGCATTGATTTTGAAGAACTTCTTCGGACGGAAAGGCACGTTCTTTTCAGAATAAGCAGCCGGTTCATTGTCTTCGCCTGCATAAACACGGAAGATGGAGAAGTCGCCGGTATGACGTGGCCACATCCAGTTGTCGGTATCGCCACCGAACTTACCGATGGAACTGGGAGGAGCACCTACCAGACGAACGTCGGTATATACTTTATATACAAACAAGAAGTACTGATTGCCGTAATAAAGCGGACGGACATTGGCACGAAGGTTGGGATTACCCTTCACGGCCTTTTCTTCAATCTTCTTGGTGTTCTTGGCGATAAGCTCGCTACGTTTTTCTTCAGTCATCTTGGTCTTGTAGCCTTTCAGTACCTCATCTGTCACATCCTGCATATATTCCAAGAAGGAAACAGACAAGCCCGGATTAGGCAATTCTTCGGCTCTCGACATCGCCCAGAAACCGTCACGCAAATAGTCATGCTCTACCGAGCTGTGCGACTGGATTTGACCAAAACCGCAGTGGTGATTGGTTATCAACAATCCCTCATTGGATATCAGTTCACCGGTACATCCACCGCCGAAACGCACTACAGCATCCTTCAGTGACGACTTGTTTACACTATAGATATCTTCAGCCGAAAGCTTGAAGCCCTGGCTCTGGATATCCTTAATCTTCTTCAAAATTTCGGAAGGAAGCCACATACCCTCATCGGCATGAAGGCCCGATACTCCCGCCAAAACAAAAGCGAATAAGAATAAAAGTTTTTTCATATATACATAGATTAATATTAATTTGACTTCGATTACTTTTCCTTTTCCAACTCCGAAGGGATACGGAAAGCGGTGTACAATTGAAGTACGGCAGCAGCACTGAGACAAAGCACCCACTCATTGTGACGGGTAACAAACATCAGCACACCGGCAAAGACCAACAAGACAGCACCCAACACTTGCTGACGACGGAGACGACGGACAATGAGATTCTGTCCTTCATAACGGCTCACGAGCTGTACGTATGCAAACATCACCGCCCCAACCGTATATATATAAGGCGAGAGTTCCCAACGGGTAATCTGCAACATAGCGCCTACCAGCAACAGCACGGCACCCACAACTTGAACAACTGTATATGCTTTTCTCATTCTTCAAAAACAAAAATGTCCTCATTCGGTTTCTTCATCTTATACTTCTCACGAGCTATCTTTTCCAATACCTGAGGATTGTTCATCAGCTCCTTCAGCGTTTCCGTATCTTCTTCGTACTGCTTGCGGTATTTCTCAATTTCAGCAGTCAACGCATTGATTTCCTGACGATGCTTGTTACGCTGAATCAGACTGTTCTCATCCAAGAATACGATGATTACCAAAAACGCTGCTACCGTAATCAGATACTTGTGCATACGGACATATTTCCAAACGGTTATTAAACGGCTCATAAAATTGTTGTTATATTTGATGCAAAGATAGAAATAATTTCAGCGATTCCTACGCAAAAACCAATTTATTATGTACATTTGCAGATAACATCACAGATAAAAAAGAATCCGCCTATGGAAAATTATATTGTATCTGCACGAAAATACCGTCCAGCATCTTTCGATACGGTGGTAGGACAACGTGCTTTGACCACAACCTTGAAGAATGCCATTGCTACCGGCAAGTTGGCACATGCCTATTTATTCTGTGGTCCGCGAGGTGTAGGAAAGACAACTTGTGCACGCATCTTTGCCAAGACCATCAACTGCCTTTCGCCGGCAGCCGACGGGGAAGCCTGTAACCAATGCGAATCGTGCCAAGCATTCAATGAACAACGCTCATACAACATCCACGAACTGGATGCTGCATCGAACAACTCGGTAGAGGACATCCGGTCACTGATTGACCAAGTACGCATTCCGCCACAAATCGGGCAGTACAAAGTCTATATCATCGACGAGGTACACATGCTGTCGCAAGCGGCTTTCAATGCTTTCCTAAAAACATTGGAAGAACCGCCTCATCATGCCATCTTCATTCTGGCCACTACCGAGAAGCACAAGATTCTACCAACCATCCTGAGCCGTTGCCAGATATATGACTTCAACCGCATCAACGTACAGGATACGGTAGAACATCTGCAATATGTGGCTGGCAAGGAAGGAATCCAAGCCGAACCGGAAGCCCTGAACGTCATTGCACAGAAAGCTGACGGTGGTATGCGAGATGCATTGTCCATCTTTGACCAAGTAACCAGCTTCACAAGTGGGAACATCACTTACAAAGGAGTTATCGAAAACCTGAATGTACTGGATTATGAGTATTATTTCCGTCTGGTGGACCATTTCCTGGAAAACAAAGCAGCCGATGCAATGGTACTGCTGAATGAAGTATTGCGCAAAGGTTTCGATGCACACCACTTCATTACCGGATTGGCCTCACACTTCCGAGACTTGTTGGTGAGTAAGGATCCTATCACCATTCCTCTGTTGGAAGTAGGTGCAAGTATCCGTGAACGCTACCTGCAACAAGCACAGAAATGCGAACAGAAGTTCCTTTACCGCGCCATGAAGCTATGCAATGATTGTGACCTGAATTACCGCACAAGCAAAAATAAACGATTGCTCGTAGAACTGACATTGATTCAATGTGCACAACTCACCTTGCCGGACGCAGATGATATCATTGGTGGGCGTAGCCCTAAAAAGAGACTAAAACCCCTATTCAACAAGCAGCAAGCGGTCTTACAGACTGCCATGCAAGCTCAGCCTCAGGCAGAGAATGCCGCTGCAGCAACCTCAACGGATGCAACGAATGGTAATATAGGATTACGTAAAAGTCCGCTACCCGAAATCAAGGAAGACAAGCGGAAAATTCCTGTCATCAAGGCAGGACAGCTTGGTATGTCCATACGCCATCGGAACACACAGCCTGAAACATCCAAGCCGGTTACACCGACAACATCGGAAGCCAACAGGCAGCCCGACTACGAAGACTATACCGTTTATGAAAAGGATTTGACCTATTATTGGAGAGATTTCGCCCAGAAACTGCCGAAAGAAGAGAAAGCCAATGCAGCACGTATGATGAACATCACCCCCAAGCTACTGGATGCAACGACTTTCGAGGTAGGAGTTGACAATGATATGGTAGAGAAATATATGAATGGGCTGATACCTGACATTCAAAACTTTTTGCGCGAAAATCTGCACAATCGGAAAATCACAATGAAAGTACGGGTACTCGAAGCCAAAGAAGTAGTCCGTGCATATAGCCATGTGGAACGTTTCCAACTGATGAGCAAAAAGAATCCGAAACTGATGAAACTGAAGGATGTGTTCGGGTTAGAGTTGTCGTGAAAAAAGCCTCAGCAAAAACTGTCATTCAGAACGGAACGAAGTGTAGTGAAGAATCTCGATAACACCCACGTTGATGTTACCGAGATTCTTCGCTTCGCTCTGAATGACAAAGGATTAGAACGAATAAGTAGCACTCAAAACCAAACGGTTGTTACCTACGGCATGAGTATCTGTAACCTTACCATTCTTCTGAGTAGTGCCATACCATGCTGAAGTATAGTTGTATTCAGCACCAATCTTCCAATGAGGCACGTTATATGTCAACTCGAATGTACCGCTGAACAACTGGTCGATGTTAGTACCTGTACCATAAATGGCCTTGTTGCTGCCCATTTCCATATCATCGGCAGTACCCAAGTTCTTGATGTAACCGATAAAGATTCCCGGTTTCCACTTCTTGCCATACACAATGTTAATCCAGTTGCTGGAATTACGGAACGGGGTATATTCACGTTCACCGGTGGTAATATCCTGTGACTTTACGGCATAACCACCCAACATGGATGTGTGAGTGAAGTTAGAACCCAACGTACTCTTGGCTGCGAAGAACAATTTATCCTTCTGGTACTTCACGTGTGCTTCGTAAGAAACGGTAGTCAAACGTTCATCTACCTTATAAGTCGTTGTCGCATTTTCGGTACTGCTTGAAAGCAAATCAGGAACAGTAGCCTTGGTACGTGGAACAATAGAAAGCATATCAATACCTACACCAACAATCCATCCGTTGGCCTTGTAATCAATACCCAATGCCAATTCCGGAATGTTGGAGTTCTTGTGAGGATACTGGTTGCGTGCATTTCCCTTGCCTGTACCATCGTCGGCTGTAGGACCATGCGACTTGAACTGAGATTGCCATACAACTGCTGCCTGCAACTGAAGGGCACCACTGTTATGACGATAACGGATTTGAGGTGCTCGACCGAACGGCTGGAATGGAGAACCGGTATTCAAGTTCAGGATTTGTGGAGACACTTCGCCGAAAAACGGATGTGAAGTCTGACCTACCAACACCTTGTTCTTGCCCCAATCGAAATTGAAGTATGCATGACGCAAGCGGAGAGCCGACAAGTTGTCATTGCCATTACCACGGAAGTCGAATTCAATCTTAGCCGAAGTCTTGGCCTTACCAATCATCGGACCGGCAAAATCGAAACCCATACGGGAGTACACGGTGTACATATTGCTGTTGTCCGCTCCGTTGATGTCGTTGCCATTATGATCCAACACCTCATCCTTCGGATAGGAATAGAACAAACCGTCCACCGACTGGACATTGTCACGGCTGTTGTAATAAAGGTCTGTACGTACATGACCATAAATCTTCAGACTAACGTCCTTACCCAACTTAATCTGCGCCATACCACTTACGGCAACCAGCGCAGCCATTAAAGATAATGTAATTTTCTTCATCACTCTTTGTTATTTTTTAAACGCGGTGCAAAATTACTGCTTTTTTATGTTATTTCAACAATTCTTCCAATTTATTATGCAATTCTTCGCCCTCCAAACCTACGGCAACAATCTTGCCTTCCGGATCAATAAGGAAACTCATCGGAATCCAACGGATGCAATAAAGTACTGCCGCTTCAGAACTCCAGTATTTCAAGTCAGACACTTGTGTCCAAGCCAGCTTATCCTTTTCAATAGCCGCCAACCATTGGTCACGGGTACGGTCGAGCGATACACCCAATACGGCAAAGTTCTTGTCCTTGTACTTTTCCCAAGCTGCTACGATGTTCGGGTTTTCCTTACGACAATCGGGACACCAAGCCGCCCAGAAGTCCACCAACACATACTTGCCACGGAACGAAGAGAGGCTCACCGGATTACCGTCCACATCGGGCAACGTGAAATCGGGAGCAACCGAACCGACCTGTACCTTCTCCATACGGGCAATCATACTTTCAATCTGATTCACATATTCAGTACCGTTCAATGAAGCATCAAACTTGGCACGCACCGCCTTCATTCCTTCCAAATCCAACTTATAGGCAAAATCCTTCACCACAAAATAAGCTGCAACTGGAGAACTTGGATGAGCTGCCAACAAACTGTCAAGGCTATATCCCTTGGTACGGGTAATCTTGGCATTTCGCAAGAAGATATCGTTGGCAGGAGAACCAGAAACACTAAGTTCCTTGCCCGATTCGTTCAATGTCACCTGCATAGCATCGTTGTCCAAGAAGAATACTTGCGGACGATTGCTGGCTTTCCGAGTTGTCAAGCCATGCGCCAAAGCTTCCGGAGCCACACCTTCGAACCTGAACTTGCCATCGGTAATCACAGCCGAATCCACATCAACGAAAGTCTTATCGACATACTTCTTCAAGTACATCATCCCTTCTTTCACATCGGTCACTTGACCATCAATCACATAACCTTTCTTTTCTTCGGCACAGGATGCAAAGGCCACCATCATCAATGCGCCTACCATTAACTTACTTACAAACTTTCCCATATTTTTATTGTTTCTATTTTGGCTTCAAAAATAATCATTATATTTGCATCGTCCAATTTAAATCTGAAAAAATGAAAAAGTTCTTTAACAATACGATTGTACAGCTATTGATTGCCGTAGTTTTGGGAATCGTTAGCGGTTTTTATGTAGAAGGTTCAGTGCTGAGCGCCATTGTCAGCCTGAAGCACGTCAGCGGCCAAGTTATCTTTTTCTTGGTACCGCTCATTATTTTGGGGTTCATTGCTCCTTCTATCGCCCATCTGCGTAGCAATGCATCGAAGATGCTGTTGTTTGCTTTCGGTATCGCATACCTTTCATCCATCGGAGCTTCCTTTTTCGGAGCAGCTGTAGGTTATCAAGTAATCCCCCATCTGAATATTGCTTCAGATGCCAATGTACTGAAGGCCTTGCCTGAGAATATGCTGAAAATCGATATACCACCGGTAATGAATGTAATGACAGCATTGGTTTTGGCTGCTTTAATCGGTCTTGCTACAGCTTGGGTCAAATCGGATGAATTCTCCCGGCTGTTGGACATTTTCCAGAAGATGGTTTTGGAATTGGTGAAGAAGATTCTTCTTCCGGTTCTTCCCGTATTCATTTTCGCTAATTTTTGCATCCTGAGTTATCAAGGTGCCGTAACCAAACAATTGCCGGTATTCGTTTCCATCTTATTGGTAGTCATTGTATGCCACTACATTTGGTTGGCTTTGCTTTATGGCATCGCCGCCCTTTATTCACGTAAAAACAGCTTGAAAGTCTTGAAGTTTTACGGACCTGCTTACCTGACTGCGTTAGGCACCATGTCTTCTGCCGCCACTTTGGGAGTTGCTTTACATTGCGCCCACAAAAGCCCGGTTCTACGGAAAGAAATCAGTGATGTCACCATCCCTCTATTTGCCAACATCCACCTGTGCGGTTCCATCTTGACTGAAACCGTATTCGTGATGACCGTATCACAATTGCTTTATGGCACAATGCCCGACGTCTTCAGTCTTGTCTTATTTATATTGCTATTGGGATTGTTTGCCATTGGGGCTCCGGGAGTACCGGGAGGAACAGTTTTGGCTTCTTTGGGACTGATTATCTCCGTACTGCATTTCGACGAAGCGGGTACCGCTTTGTTGCTTACCATCTTTGCGTTGCAAGACAGCTTCGGTACGGCTTGTAATGTGACTGGTGACGGCGCACTTACCTTGATTACAGATACTTATGAAAAGAAAATAGCTGAATGATTATTCAGCTATTTTCTTTTCATCAAAATGTTGTACTCGGTGTCACGTCATTGTTTTCCTTATCCACTTCATCTTTCAAAAGCGAACCATCCTCAGCAAAGAACAGGTCTCTATCCTGTTGGCCATTGGTTTCGATTTCAATCAAGTAGAAGGTCCTATCCAAACGTTCATATTTGTCAATGTCATCCACACGCCAATTGGCGTATTGTCCATTCCGAAAAGCATTCTGTACGGCATCCGGCAAAAGTCCCAAATTGGTTCCAAAATCCAATTCTGTCATTTTCCATTCGGCTTTCGAATCAATCCACACATGGGTTTCCATTCCTTCTTTCCAAAAATCGGCCACATAATAGTCTGATTTCTTTTCCCACTCCACGCCGACTACATTCGGGAACTTAGTCTCAAAAGCATTCATCACATTTTGAGGAACATCCGAAACCCGGATATCATCATCCTTATCACAACCCGTAAACACTACTACAGCAAATAATGCCAAAATTAATCCATATAAATTCGTTTTCATAACTATACACTTTTTTAAGTTATCCATTATTATCTATCAATATCCACCACTTTAAATCGCTTGTCGAACTCCAATTCAAAACCGTTGTTCAAATCCACATCATAGCCTTTATGATCTGTTTTCTCTATCTTCAAGACTTTCGCTTCCGGATAATGTTGCTTGATGTAATTCTGAATGGCCGTCGGTATAACAGCTACCGGTACTTGCGAATGTTCGCAATCTACATTCGTCCATTTTCCTTTCTTGTCAAATTCCACTTTATCACCATTGGTAAAGATGACATCGTAGCTCTTGCTCATAAAATCGGTTTCCATCTTGGCTACCGCAACCGATTGATTGGCAAAATGTTGTTGAATAAACTGTTGAGCCATTTTAGGCATCTCCGACACTTGGATAGGTTTGTCATTACTTGCCCATACAACCACGTTAACCATCAAAAGGCTTAAAAATAAAAACGCATTTTTTTTCATATTTCTATCATTTTAGGGTTTATACTATTTTTTCTTTTTCTACTGCAAAGATGAGGAGTGAATCTGAAAAGAATCTGAAAATCTTTTCCAATTCCTGTTTTTTTTGAAAAAAATCTCATCCCTACACCCCAAAAGACAAGAAGCTATGAAATTTGTTCCCTGAAATGAAGAGAATTAACAAGAAATGTCAAACCAATGCCAGCCTTTCACAAACTGATATTGTATGCTTAACTGAGATTGACGACAAATGGCATCGACAATGGCAAGCCCCAATCCCGTAGAGCCTTCTTTCTTTGAACCTTGATAAAAGCGTTCGAAGATGTGCTTTTCATCCAAATGTTCGTCCTTACCTGTATTGCCGAAACGGATATTCGAAGATGTGATTTCGATTTGAATCTTACCTTTATATATATTGTGGACAAATGCATTCTTCAGAAGATTGGTTATCAATACCACCGCTAATGTTCCATTCATTGTAATATTGAAAGTGTTTTTTTCATGAACATCCAAAGTGATTCCCTTATAATCATAAACCTCTTGATAATCATGCAAATAGCGATATAGAATCTCGTTCAGGCAAACTTTCTCAACACTCGTGAATTGGCTATTGTCTATCTTCGAGAGAAGCAACAACGACTTATTCAACTTACTGACATACTCTAAAGTCTGGCAAGTCTTAGCTATCTCGCCCATCTGTTGTTCGCTCAAGGTTTCGTCTTCCATCAACATTTCCAAACGGTTTTGACAAATGGCCAAAGGAGTCTGAATTTCGTGTGAAGCATTACCTATGAATTGTTTCTGTTGCTCGAACATTTCTTCACTATGGGATGCAAAACGAGAAACGGCTTCATTCAACTTACGGAATTCCGTGGTATGAGTGGGATTATCCAAGACATCATTCTTCTTGCCCAACCTAAACTTTTCCAGCCAATCCAACAAGATATAAAACGGCTTCATACTTTGATGAAACACCCAGACATTAATGACCAAAATGGTTATCAGCAACACGACAAACAACCCTATCAACAATTGGAAGATAGCTTCCTTCAAATCACGTTTCTCAATAGTAGGCGTATATACCGACAATTCATAATATCGTTCATCCTTATCCTTGAAAATTGTCGTGAGGATACGTGCAGGCTCCGTTTCGCCTTTTTCAGCTATGTAAATCATAGAGTCGCGATAGCAGATGGCTTCCTTGGAGAGTGCATAAGAAACATCTACTTCTTTCAGAAAGTACTGGTTGTTCGACCCGTTATCGTGAGCCGGAAGTTCCTTTCCCGCCAACGAACGGATGATTACCAATTCCGAATAATCTTCCAATGAGTCATCAACCTCATCATTGATTTCTTCCATGATGCCCCAATAGAAAACGATTGCCCAACCTAACAGAATGACGAATATCCCCGTCAGCAGATGGGCCAAGACTCTATAAAACAACTTCATAGCCTCACCTCCCCTTTCAATGAATCACAAGTTTATAACCAAAACCATAAACAGCCTTCACCTCGATGGAAGCTCCAGCATCCTTAAGCTTCTTCCGCAGATTCTTGATTTGGGCATAAATGAAGTCGAAGTTATCTACTTGGTCGATGTGGTCGCCCCAAACCGATTCCGCCAAGGTGTTCTTGTTGACCATGCGATTGGGACGATTCAAGAAATAATGAAGAATGTCGTACTCCTTGCGACTTAAATCCAACCTCTTCTCATCTACCCATACTTGAAACGTATCGGGATGCAGACGGACATTGCCCACCTGCAGATGATGCTCCCCATCGCGATGCTTCCGACGGAGGACACTCTTCACGCGTGCCGTAAGTTCGGCCAGATGGAAAGGCTTTGGCAAGTAGTCATCAGCTCCCAATTCCAACCCTGACACCTTGTCTTCCAAAGAGTCCTTAGCCGAGATGATGATAACATTCTCTTTCTTCCGCAACTCTTTCAAACGTGCCAACACATCCAACCCGCTTCCGCCAGGAAGCATAATGTCGAGCAGGATGCAATCATAATCGTACAATTCTATCTTGTCCAAAGCTGTGTCGAAATCAGATGCCGTCTCGGTGACGTATCTCTCCTTCTCCAACGAGCGCTGGATAAGTTCGCGCAAAGCGGGTTCGTCTTCTACAATCAGTATCTTCATAAATTATGCCCTTTCTCTTTGCAAAGAAAAGGCATAATTCTGAAAAAACGCTGAATTTCTTCCATTATTTTTCAAGTATGCATACATAATGCCATCAGCAGAGTGACAATCAGGACAATAGTCACCCATTCCCATTTCACTTTCCATTCATATCTGTTCATAACTTGGCTTTATTTGTCAAGATATGAACAACGGCACGCAAGCATTTGTTCAATCGCTTATGCCACCAATCGGCGGGTAAGCTTCGTCATGGAAAGCAGACGCACCAAAGCATAGCAAACCACAAACACGCTCACGGCGTTCAACGGGATACGCACCAACGTAGGCACGGCATCAGGTAAAATCCGGAGATAAAGGTCATATCCCATCTGCACGAACACAAAGTGGCAGAGGTAAATGCCAAAAGTCATCGAAGCCACCTTCGAAAGCCAAGGACTGGACTTCACCGGTGCTTTCTGAATGGCCACAAAGATGGGGAAGGTCATCATGAACACATTGATGCCACTGAAGAGCCAAAGGATTTCCAGATAAGCATAATTGCCCGGGAACTGCTCGTTCATCAGCACATATCCTCCGTAAGTGATGGCATAGCCTACGAGCCACATCGGGATGCCGATGATAGCCAACTTCTTCCAACTCCAATCCAACGGATACTTTACCAAATAATGCGCCAAGACCAAATAGCCGATGAAACCCGACACATAATAGAAGGAGCCATACGCATTCCAATCGCACTCGCCGAAAAGTCCCATGTGACCATAGTTACCCAAATAACCCAAAGCCGGAGCCGCCATCTTTATATAAGGTAAGAAAAGGGTGATTCCCCACACCTTCAGGAAAAGCTTAAGGTCTTTCCGAGAAGCCTGTTGCATCCAGGCGCTGAAGATAGGGATGATGAAATACAAGCCCACCAACATATACAGATACCAAAGCGGAGTAGTATCGTAATTGAAATTGAAAATGAAAGTGTACATCTTCTGCAGAGTCATCTCACCCGTGAAGGTAGTCATATCGACACTGGGGCTGGATGAAGGACCCGCTAATTGAAAATAGGCATAATACATCACCGGCAAAGCCAACGACCAGAATACCAGCGGAATAAGCAAACGTCCGAGGCGCTTTCCGTAGAACTGTCCCAACGTACCCTTGACGGGAAAAAGCAGCACACCCGTCATCATGGCAAACAAAGGAACGCAACAACGCACCGCACTCCCCATGCCACATCCTTGAAGGAATTTGGGATAATCGGCATTGAAGTGTGCAACAAACGGGTCGCAACAATGCGACAACACCACCAAAAAACAAGCTATAATGCGCAGAAGATCCACCCACGCAATGTTTTCTCTTACATCCGGATTCATAATATTCGATTTCGTTTTAAAAGTCGGACAAAGATAATCGTTTTCGGGGAAATTAAAAAACGTGAAGGCGAAATAAAAAAACGCGCTGACGTTTCAATCAAGACATCAGCGCGTTTTCTTTGCGTAGAGAAGGATTGACAAGCCCATCCCCTCGCTGCCGCAAGCCTCCTTACAAAAAAGAAGCAGATGAAACCCTTCAAATAAACTTGAGTATTTCATCTGCCTCTTTCTTGCGGAGAGAGAGGGATTCGAACCCCCGGTACCTCTCAGTACAACGGTTTTCAAGACCGCCGCGATCGACCACTCTGCCATCTCTCCAAAACTTCCGTCGGGAAGTGCTCTTTTTCAAAAGCGATGCAAAGGTACGGTTTTTTTTTGATTCCACAAGCCTTTTGGCGTTTTTTTTGAACTTTTTTTGTTCTTCTCTGAAAAAGAGTGACAGAAAATGGAGGATAATCTGAAGAATATCCCTACCTTTGCACCTAATTAATAATAACATAAAGAAAATAATCCTAACTGTATGAAAAAGACATTCCTCTTAAGTTGCCTTTTGATGGTATTGGGCTTGACTACAGCGTTTGCGCAGATTCAAGACCCTGTTCAGTTCAAGTATGAATGGAAGAAGATTTCCGACACAGAGGCTCAGATTGTGTTCACCGGTACCATCGATGCCGGATGGCATGTGTATTCTACCGACCTGCCGGAAGGAGGTCCTATCTCCGCCACCTTCAATGTCGATCAGATAGAAGGTCTCGAACTGGATGGCAAGTTGATGCCGGAAGGTAAGGAAATCGAATCGTTCGACAAAGTGTTCGACATGAAACTCCGTTATTTTGAAGAAAAGGCCGTTTTCGTACAGAAACTGAAGATTACAGGCGCCAACTACTTCATCGAAGGCTATCTGCAATATGGTTCTTGCAACGATGAAAACTGCCTCCCTCCTACCAACTATGAATTTTCCGTTTCGGGTAAGGGTGTAACCAGTGCTTCGGCATCAGAAGGCGATGTAATCCCAGCCATGAAGCTCACTCCGGCTACACAAGCCGTTTCATCCAACGTATCTACCGCTGACTACTGGGCACCGGTTATCGACAAGCTGAACGCTTTCGGTGAAGAAACCGCCAATGCAGCCAACCAATCTTGGTTCATCATCTTCATTACCGGCTTCATCGGTGGTTTGCTTGCCTTGTTCACTCCGTGTGTATGGCCGATTATCCCGATGACCGTGAGCTTCTTCCTGAAGCGTAGCAAGGACAAGAAGAAAGGTATCCGCGATGCTTGGACATACGGTGCTTCCATCGTGGTTATCTATGTGACTTTGGGCTTGGCTATCACCTTGATTTTCGGTGCCAGCGCCTTGAATGCCCTTTCTACCAATGCAGTATTCAACATCCTGTTCTTCTTGATGTTGGTGGTATTTGCTGCTTCGTTCTTCGGTGCGTTCGAAATCACTCTCCCATCGAAGTGGAGCAACGCCGTAGATAGCAAGGCCGAACAGACAAGTGGTCTTTTGAGTATCTTCTTGATGGCATTTACCCTCTCGTTGGTATCGTTCTCTTGTACCGGTCCTATCATCGGTTTCTTGTTGGTAGAAGTATCCACAACCGGTAGTGTGGTGGCTCCTGCCATCGGTATGTTGGGCTTTGCCTTGGCTTTGGCTTTGCCGTTTACCCTCTTCGCCATGTTCCCGTCTTGGTTGAAGCAAATGCCGAAATCGGGTGGCTGGATGAACGTAATTAAGGTGACTCTCGGTTTCTTGGAATTGGCATTTGCCTTGAAGTTCTTGTCGGTTGCCGACTTGGCTTACGGATGGCGCATCCTCGACCGCGAAACCTTCCTCGCTTTGTGGATTGTGATTTTCGGTCTCATGGGCTTCTACCTCTTGGGCAAGATCAAGTTCCCGCACGATGACGACGATACTACCGTCAGCGTACCTCGCTTCTTCATGGCTCTCTGCTCGTTGGCCTTCGCCGTATATATGATACCGGGCTTGTGGGGTGCTCCTTTGAAGGCAGTCAGCGCATTCGCTCCTCCTATGAATACTCAGGACTTCAACCTCTATAAGAACGAAGTACACGCTCAGTTCGACGATTTCGATGCCGGTATGGAATATGCCCGTCGCAATGGCAAGCCGGTGATGCTCGAC